>DASVSM010000344.1:0-8036 GCA_036388115.1 Flavisolibacter sp. | reverse complement strand
ATCAAGCAAGGCTTTTCTTTTTCAGGAAAGATGAACTATACAAACCAGAGCAATTATATTTATCCCTTGTTAACCAAAACTAACATATATGGAAACGATTGTTTCTGCAAAACCGTCTGTTCAAGCTGAATATCCCACTCTTTATCCCACTCTTTCTGACAGGGTGCAGTCCACATTTATTGATACAATTTTTATTGTTGTACTGATGTTCTTTATTGCTTCGGTCCTTGATAAATACGAAGGTGCCCCTGATTGGATACGGATTGTTTTGTTCTTTGGTATTTGGGGTGTGTACGAGCCGCTATGCACAGCATTTGGATTTACAATCGGGAATTACGCAAAAGGTATCAGGGTTAGAAGGTCAGGCGATGTAAGTAAGAAAATAAATATGTTGCAAGCATTCTTTCGTTATGTTTTAAAAATATCATTGGGATGGATATCCTTTCTAACGATGCATTCAAATTCACAGCGCAGGGCTATCCATGATTTTGCCGCAGGAAGCGTGATAATTAAAAAACAGTGATTAGTTTTTCTCTTCAATTGTTTCCATTGTATCCATCACCTTCTCCGGGTGCACATCTTTCGCTAATTCTTCCAGCTCTTTATCATTTGCTTCTTCCAGCCCCATCTTTTTGGCCATTGCAGTAACCAGTGAAACCAGCTTTGTTATTTCATGTTCTGACAATAAACTTACCTGCAGGTCCAGCTCTGCTCGTTTATCCGCCTGTATATTCATCCGGTTCTGGCTGATCAATACAAACGTGGAAAGAAAGATGGCTTCTACAGAAGCAAACATCGCCAATACAACAAAGGACGGATCAAACGGTTTCATTCCCAGCCATCCCAGGTTCCAGATGATCCAGGTGCAAAACAATGTGAGATGCAGGTAGACAAAAAACATGCTTCCGGTAAACTTCGTCACCTTATCAGCTATCCTTTCCTCCCTGTTTTTTCTTTGCTCTTCTTCTTTCCTCCGGTTTAACAGGGCAGATATATTTCGCTCTACAATTTTTGCCATCTGCGGATAGGAACCTGCTTCCTTTTCTTCAGCCATACAATTACTTTATCGATCTATCAGAAAAGGCGTGCCATTGTAAACCTCAACCATGTTGCAAAAAGAGAATTTAAAATTTATGCAACGGTTGATTCTGAAACAACATCTATATTTCCTGAATCATCATGAACAAACTAACCAAAACCTACAACAGCTTACCTCTTCGTTTATTCGGCATCTTGTTGCATGCTGTTCTCAATTTTATTATCGTCAGTTACCTGGTCAACTTCGACATTTCCGGAAGCTGGATCGTGTTTATTGGATTTATCATCGTGGTGTTCTTCCTTAGCTATGTCTTTCTGAAACATCTTGTGTCATTTATCCATTTCATTATAAACAAATAAACATGATCGGTAGTTTTTTCTTTGTTATCTCATTTATTATTTTGGGATTGGTCTTCGGGGCTTTTCGTAAGAGTACATATTCGGATGGTGTACGCTTCAGAATCGCCAACTTATGGCGGATCGTTTTGGTTCTTGTCGTTTCACTTTTGGTAGCAATGATCGTTCCTGTTGAAGTAGAACGTATTGATGCCGGCCACGTAGGCATTAAAGTCAGCAACATTGGTGACAACCGTGGTGTGGGGCAAACCGAATACGTAACAGGCTGGGTGTTTTATAACTCATGGATCTCCAAGATATATGAATTTCCTATACATCAGCAGCACATCGACTACGAAGAAGCGGATATTGTAACCAGGGGCGGTTTCCGTGCCACCATCAAACCTTCGTTCAATTATTCTATCAATCCCGGTAATGTGGCCAGCATGTTCCAGAACCTCCGTGTAGGAGTAAAGGAAATGGAACAGGGATGGTTGAAGAATGCCATTGTTGGTTCGGTGAATGATGTGGCAAACAGGTATACGGTTGACTCTATTTTCAATCACCGTGAAGAGTTTGAATCTGCAATTGTCAGCGAGTGTAATAAACGAGTTTCGCTGTGGTTCAATGTATCCCAACTGCGTACCAATATTGTTCCGCCGAAAGAGATTTCCGAATCCATCATTGCCAAAACAAGAGCTATCCAGGAAGTACAGGTAGCGGAGAACCAGCGCCAGGTGGCGGTAGCAGAAGCGGAAAGAAAGATCGCAGAAGCAAGAGGTGATTCTGCACAGGCAGTGATACAGGCTTCCGGTAGGGCAGAAGCAATCCGTAAAGAACAAACATCCTTGACGCCTTTATACATCGAGTATATCAAAATACAAAAATGGTCAGGCCAGGTGCCAACAACAGTGGCTGGCAGTAACACCGGATTAATGATTCAATTGCCAAGGGACGGCGATAAGCAATAGCGCTATTGTACGGTATCAAAAAAATATGGTCCATTGAATTCAGACTTGCACTGACAGATGATGGAGGGTGAATAGCTATTTCCTTGCATCTTTAATCAAACAAGAATAATTTTAAACCCATCATCTGCTTTGCAGTCTGAATCCATCTTATGAGAAAACTATTGGTTATTGCATTAATCATCCTGCTTATTTCAGCTTGTAAAAAAGGATCCGATCCACAGCCTGATCCCACGCCAACTCCAGTTGCTTCCCTTTATTTTCCATCGGCCACCGTCTGGGAAACAACAACCCTAGCATCACTGGGCTGGAATGAAACGGAGCTGAATAACCTCTACAATTATCTGCAGCAAAAGAACACAAAGGCATTTCTTATTTTAAAAAATGGAAAGATTGTAGCGGAAAAATATTTCGGCACATTTGCGGCCGACAGTAATTGGTACTGGGCTTCTGCGGGTAAAACAATGACCGGATTTTTGGTTGGCATTGCCCAGCGGGAAGGGTTGCTAAATATCAACAACAAAACATCGCAATACCTTGGCACAGGATGGACATCGCTTCCGCTGGCGAAAGAAAATATGATTACAATCCGTCACCAGTTAACCATGACAACCGGGTTGGATGATGATGTGAGACCTGATAACGATTGTACACTGCCAGCCTGTCTTCAATACAAGGCGGATGCGGGTACACGATGGGCCTATCATAACGCACCGTATACAATCCTTGAGAAGGTAGTAGAGTCTGCAACGGGAAGCACCTACAACAATTATTTTCAACAGAAAGTAAGGGATAAGATCGGAATGAATGGACTGTGGATCAAAACAGGCTTCAACAATGTGTATTATAGTACGCCAAGAAGTATGGCCCGCTTTGGCTTGTTGTTGTTGAACAAAGGCAGGTGGGGTGCAACCACTGTTTTGAGTGATACGGGTTATTTCAACGCACAAATTAACTCCTCGCAAAACATCAATTCTTCTTATGGCTTTCTTACCTGGCTCAATGGAAAAAGCAGCTACATGCTGCCGACTTTGCAGGCAAGTTTCACTGGTTCGCTAACGCCTAATGCTCCGGCAGATATGTATGCAGCCCTCGGCAAGAACGATCAGAAAATTTACGTGGTGCCTTCGCTAGGTGTGGTTGTCATCAGGATGGGAGAGAGTGCAGGAAATGTTCAACTGGCTACATCAAGCTTTGATAATGAATTATGGGGAAAGCTAAAGACGATCATGAAATACTAATATAATTTGAAGCGTGATGAATAGAAAAAGGATCGCAGCTGCGATCCTTTTTCTATCAGCAAATCATTGCAACTGACGTCACCGTTATTCATGCACCACCATCTGCTTCCGTACTTACATCCTTTACCTTTTCGCTCGTGAACTGCCCTTTGATGTATTCATTAAAAAACGATCCTGGTGAGCCTTCACATTCAATGTACAACTGAAACACTTTCCAGAGCCGCGGCGGAACATCGTAATAGCGATAGATGTTTCCGCTGCGGAATTCTATATCGAGGTTCTTTTCTTTTTCGTTGTAATCTACTTTGTGTATGGTAGTAGATTTCGTGGTAAATACCGGCTTTGACATAGATTATATACCAAAAAAATTATACCAGTTATAGCAACTCATCCGTTAATTAGCTTCGCATAGCATTTGCTGAACGTCAACTATGTTCAATCATTTATCAAAGGGAGTAAAAAAGGCCTGGGCTACTGTTGCATTGATCTCCATCGAAATGCTGGCGATCCTTGTGTTGTTTATCGCAGCACTATTATCCCTTGCCTATTTAATTCGCAATGTCATCGTACTGCACCAAACAAGCTTCGACCAAAACGTATTTACCTTTTTAGCCAGTTATGTCAGCGAGACGAATAACCAGCTCATGTTGTTCTTCACTTTTTTGGGAACACATAATTTTTTGATCCCGGCAAACCTTCTGCTTATTGCTTATTTTCTGTTTGTCAAAAAACACAAATGGTATTCTATCAAGATACCGGCTATTGCATTAACCAGTCTTGCACTGATGTTTGGCCTGAAGCATTTATTTGGCCGGCCACGGCCCGATGTTCCGCTGATATTTAAAGCGGAAGGCTTGAGTTTTCCCAGCGGCCATGCATTGTTCAGCATTACCTTCTACGGGCTTCTCATTTATATTATTTACAAAACAGTGGAAAGACCCTGGCTAAAATGGCTGTCCATCGTTCTGCTTGCTACTTTATGCTTTATCATCGGCTTCTCAAGAGTGTACCTCAGGGTCCATTATGCCACCGATGTCATTGCCGGATTTTGTGTGGGCTTTCTTTGGCTAGTATTTGCCGTATGGCTGCTGAACCGTATGGAGCGATACAGCCGGAGGAAAGTTGATCCGGCAGTGCAGCAGCCGGCATCGTCTTAAGTTTATTGATTGTTCTTAAACGTATCTCTTGTTGAAATATCAACCCGGTGTTCACCCTTCAATGTGTCGGTTGCCGACTGGTCAGTTGTTCTGGCTGTATCCGCCAGGCCACCGTTTGTATCTCCCAGCTTCATTCCGTCATTTTGTACACCTGTTTGTCCGCCGTTGTTGCTGCATGCCTGTAATATTCCAACGCTCATCAATAAGATCAAAACCTTTTTCATAATCTTCGTTTGGAGGTTTAATACAACTACTTTGCCATGATGAAGTAAAGTGTTGAATAAGGCTGCGGGGAAAGAATCTGACAGGTAAGTTTATGTCAATTTGAAGCGTAATGGATTAATGAGGAATTCTTAACGGAAACCCTTTTCCATAGCGAGCCCAATCCAGTACCTTTGCAACTCATTTTTTAGCAACTATGATTTCAGTAAATAATGTATCGCTTTCGTTTGGTAAGCGTGTGCTTTTTGATGAGGTGAACATCTCTTTCACCAAGGGAAATTGTTATGGTATCATCGGTGCCAACGGTGCCGGTAAATCAACATTCCTTAAAATCCTTTCCGGTGAGATTGAACCAAACAAAGGAAAGGTGGACATTACTTCCGGCGAACGCCTGGCGGTTTTAAAACAAAATCATTTTGAGTTTGATGAGCAGACTGTTTTGAATACGGTGCTGATGGGCCACAAAAAAATGTGGGATGTGATGCACAGGAAAGATGCGATCTACGTCGATCCGAATGCGACGGAAGATGATTACATGAAAGCTGGCGAACTGGAAGCAGAGTTTGGCGAGATGGGAGGTTATACAGCAGAAAGTGATGCAGCAACCCTGCTAAGCGAACTGGGTGTAAAGGAAGAGTTCCATCAGTCGAATTTGAGAGACATTCCTTCCAACATGAAGGTCCGGGTGCTTCTTGCACAGGCTATTTTTGGTAATCCTGATATTCTTTTACTCGATGAGCCTACCAACGGACTGGACATTGAAACCATTGGCTGGTTAGAAAACTTCCTGGCTGATTACGAGAACATTGTATTGGTTGTTTCCCATGACCGTCACTTTTTGGACGCCGTCTGCACCCACGTAGCTGACGTTGATCGTTCCAAGATCAAAGTATTTACCGGTAACTATACCTTCTGGTACGAGTCATCGCAATTGATGGCCCGCCAGATGAATGATAAAAACAAAAAGACAGAAGATAAACGCCAGGCATTGATCGATTTCATTGCCCGCTTCTCAGCCAATGCGTCGAAATCTAAACAGGCAACATCCCGTAAAAAGGCCTTGGAAAAATTAACCATTGATGAAATTGAGCCTTCCAACCGCCGTTATCCCGGCATCATTTTCCAGCCATTGCGGGAGGTAGGTAATCAAATTCTGAATGTTGAAAACCTGGCTAAATCAGTTGATGGCCGTCCGCTGTTTGATAAAGTAACGTTTAGTGTCAACAAAGGACAGAAGATTGCATTCTTCAGTAAAGACCCTTCTGCCGTGACGGCTTTCTTCGAAATTATTAACGGTAACCTTTCAGCCGACAAAGGAAAATTTGAGTGGGGTACCACTATCACAAAGGCTTATTTGCCGTTGGAGAATAACGAGTTTTTCGGCAATGGATTGTCGCTGATGGAATGGCTGCGCCAATACGTTCCGCCACATGTTACCGATGCCGATGAACCATTTTTAAGAGGTTTCCTCGGAAAAATGTTGTTCAGTGGCGATGATATCATGAAGAAAACGGATGTGTTGAGTGGAGGCGAAAAAGTGCGTTGTATGCTCAGCCGTATGATGTTGCAAAACCCGAATCTTATTGTGCTCGACCAGCCGACGAACCACTTGGATCTGGAAAGCATTCAAAGCTTCAACGAAGGTTGTGTTACGTTCCCTGGCATTGTGTTCCTCACATCGCATGACCACACGTTCATGCAAACGGTGGCTAACCGTGTAATTGAATTGACCCCTAAAGGAATTATCGATCGCCTGATGACGTTTGATGAATACCTGTCAGACAAACGTGTAAAAGAATTACGGGAAGAAATGTACGGTGAGGCAGTATTTGTCTGAACCTGTATATTGAAAGATTTAAGGGATTGCAGGGAAATAAGACATTTCTTTATAAAGCAAGAGTCGTTCTATGATGAACGACTCTTTTATTTCCTGCTAATCCAACCCATCCTATAAATCCAGGTTCAGACAGTTTTGCTACATTTATCCCGTTATGATGCTCCGCCACGTCCCTTTTTTAAAAAGAGTGTTTCTGTACAGCATCACAGCATTTGGCGGTCCGCAGGCACATGTGGCCATGATGATGAAATTCTTTGTCGACAAAACTCCTTACGTCACAAAAGAAGAATTGCTCGAATACAATGCCTTTTGTAATCTTTTGCCTGGTGCATCGTCTACCCAAACCGTAACGCTGATTGGCTATAAAAGAGGGGGGCTGCTTCTCGCTCTTGCAACGCTAATCGTTTGGATATCACCAGCTTGCATACTAATGGGTGCCTTTTCTTTCTTGCTTCCGCACATTGAGGCCCGCCACTTAGATGAAAAAATATTTCAATATGTTCCGTCGATGGCAGTTGGTTTTTTGGCCTATGCGTCTGTAGCCGCTTTTGGCATTTCTATCAGGAATTTAATTACGTGGGTGATCATGATCCTTTGTGTGATTGCCACCTATGCTTTTTTTAAATCGCCCTGGATTTTTCCTGCCTTGATTGTGCTGAGTGGTGCCGCAACCAACGTAAGTAGAAAAAGGATTCCCGATATAGAAGTCAGCCGGAAAAAGGTGAAGTGGGGGAATATCTGGCTCTTTGTTGCCATCTTTTTAATAGCTGGTGCTTTAAGCGAAACGGCGCGGAAGGAGGATTGGCCCGAACGCAAGCCGCTCAATCTTTTTGAAAATACCTACCGGATGGGAAGCCTTGTATTTGGCGGTGGCCATGTGCTGATGCCCATGATGTACGAGCAGTATTCTGTTCGTCCCGAAGCACAAAGGGAGACAGATTCGTTGGCCGCCGCCAACCAGATATATATTCAAAAAGAAGAAATGACAACCGGGATGGGAATTGTTCGGGCAATGCCAGGGCCGGTGTTTTCGATTGCTTCATTTGCCGGCGGTGCCGCCCTGCGTGACATGGGCCCGACAATGCAGGTGATCGGATGCATCATTGGAACAGTTGCTATTTTTCTCCCAAGTGCATTTTTAGTTTTGTTCTTTTTCCCTGTATGGAATTACCTGAAAAAATATGCGGCGGTTTATCGGTCGCTGGAGGGAATTAATGCGGCAGTGGTTGGGATCATG
>DASVSM010000343.1:0-4826 GCA_036388115.1 Flavisolibacter sp. | reverse complement strand
TAAAGCCTAACCTATTCTTAGAAGCAAATGCCGTACACCGTAGCCAAGCTGCACCGTCAATCAGTACTGCAAACACCACTGTTATTTCTGCGGGCATTCGCTGGAACATGCACAGAAGGGAGTTTGATTTTTAGGATTGTTTTGAACTATGATTTGAGGGATTTAGCGGATTAAAGGGAAATGATAACCTTGCTTATAAAGAAAAAGTCGTTCAGTAATGAACGATTTTTCTTTTTCTACTAAATCAATTCATCCACCTAAATCCTGGTTCAGACAATTGCTGAATAGCATTACAAAGCGTACAAGAGTGCGACGCAAGCGAAGCTTAATAGATGCACCTGCCTCTGGTCCATAAGAAAGCTAAGCGTTAAAAGAGAAAGGAGAAAAAGAAAGACGCGGCAAAACACGACAATCCCAAACAACAAACCTTAAACCCCAAACTCCCTTATCCTTCCAAATGAATTGTAAACACAATCATCCGGCTGCGCATGTCGCCAAGCACACGGGAATAGTTTAGTTTTTCGTTGCGACTGTGAAGGTTTCCCTGGCCATTGCTGATTTTGATTTCGGGAGCCAGGATAAAGCTGGGATAATAAAACTTAAAACCAATACCGGCTTCAATACCATAATCCATACGCTGAATCTTTAGCATATCATCGGCCTTACGGGCCTGTGCATTAGAAGCAAGGTCCATATCAATCTTAGCCCCACCCATCATGTACACACGAAAGTTGCCGATCCTGTCACTCATAAAACGAAGCTGGAAAGGAAAGGACGTGATAACAGATTCGACTCTCTTTTGTACCGTGAATAAATTGTCCAGCGGCTCGCGGTAGCGAAGGTTATACTGAATATTTCTTTCTGTAAAAATCAACTGCGGGTTAAAGCGAAGCTCAAAACGTTTGTTCAGGCGGGCAGTAGCGGAAAGCCCCAGGTTAAAGCCGGCCGACCACATGGGTTCTGCCGTCATGATCGTATCCTGTGTTAAATAAGTAGGGTGGAGTTCTGAATGAAAAGTGCCGCGGTTCAAGCCAAGGGAGATACCGAAATAATAGGCCTTGTAATCGTGCTCTTCCATGTTCAGTTCGCGTTGAGCAAAGGAAGAGGCAGAAAGGCAAAGCAGCAAGCCCAGGAAAAGGTTCTTTAATCGGATGGTTTTCTTGCACTGTAAATACAACATATTCCTAAGCTGAGCGATTTGTAATAGGTATTGGAATAACCTGTTTTATTTAAGATCTCAATAAAGTTCTGCCGGTCCGGAAACGCCTTCGCCGATTCGTTCAGGTATTGATAGGCTTTTTTATTTTGCCTGAACATCCGCGCCATTTGCGGTGCAATAATGCCCATGTATAAATTGTAAAAATTTTTTACACCGGGAATGCGTGGCTTGCTAAACTCCAACACCACCAATTGTGCACCTGGCTTCAAAACCCGAAAGATCTCCCGGAGGCCTTTTTCAAGGTGTTCAAAATTGCGAACCCCAAAAGCCACCATCACGCCATCAAACGAATGGCTAGCAAAATTTATTGTTTCGCCATCGCCGCCATGCAGGGCAATCTTCGTTTGGAGTCCTTCTTTATCAATTTTTTTGCGACCGATCTCCAGCATGCCTTCCGAAATATCAATGCCGGCAACCTTTACCGATGGAAGCATTTTTGCAGCCATGATAGCCATGTCGCCGGTGCCGGTTGCTACGTCTAAAATATACTTTGGATTGTCATTTTTAAAGAGGCTGACAGCTTTTCTTCGCCAGCTAATATCGATGCCTGCACTAAGGAAACGGTTCATGAAGTCGTAACGTGGTGCAATGGTGTCGAACATTTCACTCACCTGCTCTTTTTTTGAGCCTTCTCCTGAAAAGGGCTTTATATCATCGTGCGGCAATTTGCTCATGGGCAGCAAAGATAGGAGCGGGGATAAGTTTGTGGTTTGAGGTTTGTTGTTTGTGGTTGTCGTGCAATTGCACGTTTCTTTTTTCTCCTTTTCCCCTTGGCTCCGTGCGATATTTTTTGGACCAGAAGCCAGTGCTGCTATGAAGCGTTCGTTGCGTCGCACTCGTGTACATTTTGGAATTCTATTCAGCGATTGCGTTTTCAAAACTTTTTCCTTGAAGCAAGAAAGAGATGCCCGACTAACCTACGTCTCCCTTTTAGGGGGACAGGGGTCAATCTTCCCATCTTTCATCTGCAACAAACGGTCGCTTAGCTGGGCCAGGTCTTCGTTGTGCGTAACAATTAAAAAGGTTTGCTGAAACTGTTTTCGGAGATCAAAGAATAGCTGGTGCAGTTCCTTCGCATTGGCCGTATCCAGGTTGCCGGTGGGTTCATCGGCAAAAACAATATCGGGTTTATTGATCAGTGCACGGGCTACAGCCACCCGCTGTTGCTCGCCGCCGGAAAGCTGGGCCGGTTTATTTTCCAGCCGGTGGCTGAGGCCAAGAATACTTAGCAGTTCAGCCGCGCGGCTTTTTACTTCTGCCCTGTTTTTATTGCTTAGCCAGCCTGGAATACAAACATTTTCCAGTGCCGTAAACTCCGGCAAAAGGTGATGGAACTGGAAAACAAAACCAATGTGCTTGTTTCGAAACGAAGCAAGGCTGTTACCCTGCAACCGGGTCATGTTTTGCTGATGGAGGAAAACCTCACCCATGTCAGGTTTGTCCAGCGTACCCAGAATATGAAGCAAGGTAGACTTTCCGGAACCTGATGGCCCGACAATACTCACCACTTCACCTTTTTCAATGTCCACGTCGACGCCTTTTAAAACTTCTACTGTACCGTATCGTTTATAAATATTTTTCGCTGTCAGCATTGCTCTTCTAAAGTGTTCAAATATCTGTAAAAATTCGGGGCCACTGCCCCTCCTAAAACTTCATTTGGAAAATTGGTGAATAAGGCTACTTTTGCGAAAAATTTGAAAGGTGGGGAAAGGCCTTTCTGGCATAGAAATTCCTTTTTCTCTTTTCATAAAACCTATAAATCGTAGCGCAATGTTTTGGACTTTGGAATTAGCCTCCTACCTTGAAGAAGCTCCCTGGCCGGCCACGAAAGATGAGCTGATCGACTACTCTATCCGTTCCGGTGCCCCCATTGAAGTGATCGAAAACCTTCAGGAGCTGGAAGACGAAGGAGAAGTGTATGAAAGCATCGAAGATATTTGGCCCGACTATCCATCGCAGGAGGACTTTATGTTTAACGAGGATGAGTATTAAATGATTTTTATAAAAAGTAAAATCCCTCCAGGCGGAGGGATTTTTTATGTGATTACTTTTTGTTTCGATGGGCTTCCAACCCGCATTTCAACCACTCTGCAAACTCTTTTGGATCTGCCGTATAGGCTTTGGTTTTTGTTAGTGCTTTTTCGTCCGGCGAAATGATAGCATACTGGGGCTGTGCAACGGCATGAAAGTTTTCCGACTGAAATGTCGCCCATTTATCACCTACTGTCACTATCGATTTTTCTTCACCTGCTTCGGTTTTGTATTGTATCTGGTCTGCGGCAGGAAGTTTTTTGCGATCGTCAACATAAAGTGAGACAACAACAAACTCATTTTTCATCAAAGACTTCACTTCATCGTCCGGCCATACATTCTCTTCCATTTTACGGCAGTTCACGCAGGCCCAACCAGTAAAATCGATAAGTACCGGTTTGTTCTGTTGCCTGGCAATTTGCAGCGCTTCGTTGTAATCTTTTAATGGTTCAATACTTTCCACACAGTTGATAGGCTCCTTGTAAACGCTATAGCAAACCGGTGGCGGAAATCCACTGATCAGGGAAAGGTTGGCTGACCTTGTGTTAGTAACCCCCGGAACCAGGTAAACAGTGATAGCAGTAAAAAGAGCAATGAAACCAATGCGCAATGGGGTCCACTTTTTTTTGCTGTCGTGCGGGAATCGAATCACACCAAGCAGGTACAGAACAATGGCCAGGCTGATCAACGCCCATAATCCAATAAAAACCTCGCGAGGCAATAAATGCCATTGCTTCACAAGGTCAGCATTGGATAAAAATTTCACCGCCATTGCCAGTTCAATAAAGCCAAAAACCGCTTTCAGTTCATTCATCCAACTACCTGATTTTGGTAACGATTGCAGCCAGCCGGGAAACAGGGCAAAAATGACAAATGGAAAACCAAGCCCGATGCCAAATCCCGCCATGCCTGCTGTTAACTGCCAGGCTCCGTTCTGGCTGGTTAATGCACCTACCAGCAATGAACCTAAAATAGGTCCGGTACAGGAAAAGGAGACGATAACAAGCGTCAGCGCCATAAAAAATATTCCCACCAGGTCTTTCATTCCTGCACGGGAATCGGCCTTGCCGGCAATAGTGCCTGGCAGTACGATCTCGAAATAACCAAAAAAGGAAATGGCAAATACAATAAAGAAAATAAAGAAAGCTATGTTTAGAGGTACGTTGGTTGAAATGTTATTCAGTATCTCCGGCTGCACATTCAGTAAATGAAAAGGCAGGGAAAGCAAAACAAAAATCAGAAAAATAAAAAAGCCGTACCAGAACGCATTTAAAATCCCTTGTTTTTTGTTTTGCGAACGCTTGGTAAAAAATGAAACAGTCAGTGGTATCAGGGGGAAGATACAAGGAAATAAAAGCGATAAAACTCCGGCCCCAAGACCCATCAAGAATATCTTCCAGATGGTTTGCTCCGTTGCATCTTCATCGCCACAATTCACCACTGGATTATTGATGTCGATGGAGGCAATCTTAATTTTTGTTTCCGCCTGTACCCCGCCTTCCAGCGCAACGGAAAATGTAAAAGAAGTGGAAGGATAAAACTCTTCACCTTTTCCGTAAGTAAATAGCAATGTGCC
>DASVSM010000342.1:0-4592 GCA_036388115.1 Flavisolibacter sp. | reverse complement strand
TGGGAGGGGCTTCCTAAGCACAGACACTGGCCCATGCAGTCTTTTCTTTGGGCTTCAATCAGTCTGCCGTTCATAATGCTTGGTGTCTTTCCGCTTCAATTTTCAACCCGCTTGCTATTGTAAACACTCATGCCTTGTCATCCCGAGGCACGAGGGACCTTTGAACTGAATAATAAGCGACTGTTTTAAGCGTCGTGACTGATCGCTTTCTTCTTAAATAAGAAAGCAAAGATGCTTCCTGCGTCAGCAGGACAAGGGAGAGTCATTACTGTTAGCAACCGGCTGAAAGCTGATGGCAGATCACTGAAAGCTCATAGCTCACTACTGTTCTGAACGATCAGTAGATTGCCATGAAATTCTTTTGCCGGTATCATAAAAAGAAAAGACCCGGTCATTTTTTGATCGGGTCTTTTCAGTATTGTACGAAAGCAAGGGTCTCTGCTTAGAAAGCCCCTCCACCGGAGGGATTTAGGGAGGCTTGCGAGGCCGCCGTTGGTTTCTTAGGTAACCACGGCATGTCAGGCACCATTACTCTTTCGCGATAGTGATTCGTACGCAGTGTATCATTCCACCCAAACGGATTTTTATCAAAGGTTGTGCTGCTGAAATATACCTGTCCTTGTACATTAGGCATACTGCGCGTTGAGTCAATTTGTCGCGGAATCTGGGTTGAATCTTTCCAGGCAGTGTTACTGCCGGCACGATAAATACCTAAGCCCACATACACATGGCGTCCGTTTGCATTATTGTTCCACCACTCCAAAATAGGTTGGAACGGTGCCGCCTTGTGCGAAAATTCCCAATAGATCTGTGGCGCCACATAATCAATCCAGCCTTCTTTCAGCCATAACAATACATCGGCATATAAATCATCGTAATTAGTTACACCGGCTTTGGTCGGGCTGCCCAACGAATCTTTATCCTGGTTGCGCCAAACGCCAAATGGCGAAATGCCAAACTTCATCCATGGTTTCGTTTGGTGGATGACTGTCGTTAGCTTATAAATAATAGAGTCGGTATTGCTACGGCGCCAGTCGTCTTTTTTCATGCCGTTACCATGCAAACGGTAAGAAGCCGTATCGGGAAACTCTTTACCGGCAATGCGATAGGGATAAAAATAATCGTCCATGTGCAAGGCGTCAATGTCGTAACGGCTTATCATATCCCGCATCACTTCTACCACCCAGTTCTGTGCATCTTTGTTTCCCGGATCGAAATACAATTTCCCTCCATATTCAAGAAACCATTCCGGGTGCAGCCGGGTAACATGGGCAGGTGCAATAGAAGCTTTACTAATATTGAAATTTGCCCGGTAAGGATTTACCCATGCATGATATTCAAAGCCTCTTTTGTGTGATTCATCAATAGTGAACTGGAGCGGATCGTAATAAGGAACAGGCGGCTTGCCTTGTTTTCCGGTAAGCCACTGGCTCCACGGTTCGTAAGGCGATGGATAAAAAGCATCGGCAGCCGGGCGAACCTGCACAACCACGGCATTCATTCCGTTTTGCTGGTGCATATCCAGTTGGCGAATAAATTCGGTCTTTTGGTTTTCGGAATTCCAATCGTTGCGGTGGGGCCAGTCGATGTTATCAACGGAGGCGATCCACACGCCACGAAACTCAGGTTTTGGCTGTGTAAAGGCAAAGGAGACGGAACAGGCGGCAAGAAAAAGGAGGATGACTCTTTTCATAGTTCTTATTGGCCGCTGAAGATAGAAAGACTGAGCGGTAAAATAAAAACTGCGGAGCTAGATAAAATGTGAAAACTCAGCGATAGCAATCACTCATCGCGATCGGAAAAACCATTTTTACCTTCTTCACACCTCACCCGGAGTTTGTCGAGAAGCCGGCTTAATGTTTCTGCCTCATCCTCTGTAATGCCTTCTAAAACAGCATCCATTTCTATGGCTGCATCATCAAGACGTCGTAACAAGGTTTGTCCTTTTTCGGTAATGGTCACGTCTACCAGCCGTTTGTCTTTCGAGCAGGTGGCTTTTTGCACGAGTTCTTTCAGGATCAAGCGGTCGACAATCCGACTGGTATCACTCATTTTGTCCAGCATGCGTTCCCGGATCTGTAGTGTAGAAAGAGGCTGCGGATGAGCTCCACGCAAGATGCGTAGAATGTTGTATTGTTGATGCGTAATATCTTCCTGCGAAACAAAATTTTTGATTTTTTCAATCGCCCAGCCATAGGTCAACAACAGGTTGAGCAAGGCCTTTTGTTTGGCGTTTCGAAATGTATTCTGATGAATGTCTTTTTCAATGCTCACAAGGGCAAAAGTAAAGGAGAGTTCGCAGTATGCAGCTAACAGTACATTTGGAATGGTATAATAACCATCGAAATTGTAGTCAGTCCTTATTTTGATTTTTGATTTTTCTTAAATTTCTGCCGCTAAAAAATAAAGCCACTAAAGCAAAAAGAGCTATAATCAAAACGGCTGTTGTTTCGTGGTCAAAGGCTGACTTGAAAGACCATTGAACTTGGACAATTTGGTAAAGCCTGAGTATACAATAGTGACTATTGCAATAATTACAACCAACAGGCAAACAATAAAAATTATTTGCTGTAGTCCCTTATTGTTTATGTTGTCTTCATTTATCATCCACGCGGTATTACTGCCAACTATTACCTGTATACTGCCTACTCTCTATTTATCCCCACACCTTCACTCCTTCCGAACAATTTGCACAGATATCGATGTTTTTCCGGCTTTGCAAAACCTGGCTGCGGAAGTTTTTAAAATCGGGGTTATGCCATAATTCTTTAAAAGGCTGTTGGCGAAGACTGCCAAGCTTATGTTGTGCATCTTTATCGAAGCAGCACGGGACAACGGTTCCATCCCAGGTAATCACCGGATCGTGCCAAAGACGCCAGCAATGATTGGCATTGTTGCCCTTGAATTCATTCCTGCCTTCTTTGGTCTTTTTATACCGGCTGTATTTCTGGTTGGTTGGAATAAGATTGTTAGGGTCTGCTTCGTAATCATAAACCTGCGCTGTTTTCAGTCGTACCTGGTCAACGCCAATTTCTTTTGCTATGCGCTTTACATCCTCTATCTGGTGCTCATTATGACGAACAACCAGAAACTGAAAAATGATAAAGGGTGTATTACTCTTTAATTCTTTTTTCCACTTTACTATATTTTTGGCGCCTTCTAAAACCTTGTCAAGGTTACCGCCCACGCGGTACTGTTTATAGGTTTCCTGCGTAGTACCATCAATGGAAATGATCAGCCGGTCCAGTCCGCTTTCCACCGTTTTCTTTGCGTTTACATCGTTTAAATAGTGAGCGTTGGTAGAGGTAGCGGTATAGATCTTTTTGGAGGCCGCGTAGCTCACCATTTCTAAAAAAGCCGGGTTCAGATAGGGTTCTCCCTGGAAATAAAACACCAGGTAGCTTAATTCTTTGTGCAGTTGGTCAATGGTTTCCCTGAAAAAATCTTTTTGCAACATGCCGGTTGGCCGGGTAAATGCCCGCAGCCCGCTTGGGCATTCGGGACAGCGAAGATTACAGGAAGTAGTTGGTTCAAAAGAAATGGAAATGGGATAGCCCCATTGCACCGGCTTTTTGCTCCACTTGCTCCAGAGATAAGAAGCATATACTTTCAAAGCATTGGTCGTTCTTCGAAAGGTTAGCTTGCTTAAAAAGTTACGGCTGTCGCTCCAGTTCCATTGCATGATGTAAAGATAGGCGGCCCACTGAATCCCCCAAGGGGAAGTAGCGGGGCACAGACACGGGTTTTTACATGATACATTTTTAGACGCAATCAGTCTTTTGATCGGGTCTTTTTCTTTTTTGGACCAGAGGCCAGTACATCTATGAAGCTGTCGTTGCGTCGCACAGCGTGTACGCTTAGAACAGCATTGAGCAAGCAGTCTTCAACTATAAACCTATTTCCTATAGTTAATGCCTCTTGCTTGTCATGCTGACGCAGGAAGCATCTTTGCTTTCTGCTGTAAGAAAAGAGGCAATCAACGTTACTATTTACAGCTATACTTCAAAGTGCAGTTCAAAGGTCCCTCGGCCTCATCCGGCTTCGCCACCTTCTCCCACCGGAGAAGGAAAATGGACGAGCGTTTGATTCCGGGATGACAAGGCAAGAAACAGGATAATAGCAGGCAGTGTGAAGATTTAAAGAAAAGTAAGAAAAGCTATTAATAGCAGGCAGATTGAAGCCTGAAAGAAAAGACCACCTAAGCCAGTGTCTGTGCGGCAGCAGTTCCCTCTCCGTGCGGAGAGGGTCGGGGTGAGGCCTCTGTTCTTTGTGCACAGGTGTTTCCATCCGTAGTGGAATTGAGACTATCTATTTTATCTTTTCGGATAATAATTTGCCCGCCATCTTTGCGTTATTCATTTGAACTGTGGCGAGAAAAAAATCATCCGACAATCTCCGTCTTTTTTTGTGGGTAACGGCCATAGCGGCTGCGCTGTTCCTGGGCTACCTCTTTTTTTTGTGGGCACAGGTAAAAGAACCCACGTTTGTTCGCTACAAAGAGTTCGGCATTAACATACCCACGCAGTACGAGATCCACGGCATCGATGTTTCCCGCTACCAAAGCACCATTGCCTGGGCTGAAGTAAAGAGGA
>DASVSM010000341.1:0-6819 GCA_036388115.1 Flavisolibacter sp. | reverse complement strand
CATTTCCGGACGATCCCAAATTTGGGATTCCGAAACAGAGACTTGAGTTTATGGTAATGGAGAAAGCTATCTGTTAGTTATACACTTCGATCTGCATAAAAAATTCGCCCTGCTTATACAAAAAATATAGGCAGGCGAATGGAAACAAACTTTAATTCATCAATCCTTTTATCGATTGATAAAGCTGATCTTTTGTGAAGGGTTTCTCTAAGAAAATATCGGCTCCGTTTTCAAGGGCTACGTCCTGTGCCGAGGCATCATATCCCGATATCATGATGATCCTGATGGAAGGATAATTCTGTTTTATAAAGCTGATAAAATCAACGCCGAATCCATCAGGCAGCTTGTTATCCAGAATAACAACGGCGGGCTGTTGCTGTGCAAGGTACTCCTGGGCCGCCGCCAGGTTTTTTACATGCTCTAATTCCATTTCTTTCCCGTTGAGTAAAATATTCAACAATAAGCACATGTCGCCCTCATCTTCAATGATCAGAACCTTTTTTGTCTTAATGCTTTGCAGCGTCGGATTTTCCATGTTGTTTGTTTTCTTGTGGTTTAAGTAATGATTGCTGTACAGGAGGCTTGTCGAAAATTTTACCTGTGGGAATGGTAGAGAAAAAATCGTTCCAAACGGGCCCGGCAGAAACAGACGCAAGAACCTGTCAGGAGCACCAGGCTAGGAAACACGGCTTTCCAAACTTTTCCTGGCAAATGAAAGCGCAGCTACCGGCGACTCAAATAATTTGGTCTCGCCTTCTTCCTGTATCACCTCTCCTGTTGCCGCATCGCCGGTTGGTTCATTTAAATAGCAGGTGGCCGTAAAATATTCGGTTGGAATAATATTGGGGATTTCCCTATGAACATGATACGGATCCACCTTGATCCATACCTCTTTCCCATTAACAGACTGCTTTTCTACCATAACAAGTTTTCGACATTATTACAAAGTTAAGGCCATCAATTTCTACCAAACCTAGTCAGATAACAGCTATGGCACTAACGTTGCGCAGGTATAAGAAAAAGATATGGATATGGCAAACGAAAGAGATAACACACCACAGGCACAAGAGGGAACCGGCAGCGCAGAAAATACCGGACGGGAACGCACAGAACAAATGAACGAGCTAACCGAGCTGTCGTTGGAAGAAAGAATGAACGTGGCCGACCAGATTGGTGTACCGCCTGAGCAGGTAGCAGACGTGAGCGACACCGGCATGTTGAGTGGCAGGGATGATGCATCGGGAGGCTCCGGCGACCGCATGGAAGAGCAGAGTACAGGCAATGAAACGGACAGGTAACAAATTAGTCGCTTCCCTTTTTCTAAATCACTGACAATTCAATTCATTGCCGATGTACACCTGGGCAAACTTGCCCGGCAGCTTCGCCTGCTAGGCATGGATACATGGTACAGCAATACCTATACAAATAAGGACCTGCTGTACCATGCTTCGCTCCATGGAAGGACGCTTCTTTCACGCAATGTTGCTTTTAAAAAACAGCTTTCAGTTGATGTGCTGATCATTGAACACGAAAATCCGGGAGAGCAGTTGCGCCAGGTGTTCAATGAATTCAACATTAGAAGGGATGTAAAACCATTTACAAGGTGTATGGGCTGCAATGGGGACCTCCATGCAGTAACAAAAGAGCTGGTCTATTGGCAACTTCCGGAAAACACGCGGCTTTATTATGATGAGTTCTGGCAATGCCATCATTGCCGTAAGATTTACTGGAAAGGACCGCACTACCAGCGAATGCTGGTCAGCCTGCGGCAGTTTGGCTTTCTGAAAGATGACTAGCGGGTAACCTGTTTGCGGCTATTTATTACATGATTTCAAATCCTTCATGCGCAAGTTCCAGGGTTTCAATCAACACTTCGTTGGCCGTCGCATCAAGCCCGGCTACTTCGTATTTACAAGGCCATGCGTTTCTTACTTTCCAGCCAACAACTGGTTCATGCGCCTCGTTTAAAAGCGAGATCACAATATCCCTTCGATCAACTGCACCTACGCCAACTGTTTTTATCCAATTGAAAAACTCGTTGTCATTTTTCTGAACCGCTCTTTTCAGGACAAGGTTACTGAACCTTTTCAGCCCTGGTATTTTAACCGCTTGTTGAGACGGCGACGAACCTTCGCGGTACTCCACCACCTCTACTTCCATTGACAGCCCGGAAACTTCCGAAAAGCTGACCTGTTGTCCGCCCCAATCTACCCGAAAATGATACTTCGATAAAGGATAATTTCCCATAAGCCAATGTTTGATTTTTTTAAGCAAGTGAATAAACCATTGAATGATGTTCATTGCTTTTAAAAATACATCAGAATAGAAGATAATTTAACGGCAATATTGGGCTGCTGCAAAACGCAACGGTTGAAACAAAAAAGCCCGCACAAGGTGCTGGACATTTCGGAGTAGATTTTTATTTAATAGCCGGCCCTGATGTCTTTTCCGCTGTCCGTGCTGATGGCGGCTTTATGAAGAATCAGCTTTTGAGAACCGGTGTTGAAACTGATCTCAATCCATCCCAGGTACACCTGGTTGTTTTTCTCAACGGCTAGAGGCAGGTAATGGTGGGTTGCACCGTTCCATAAACCTTTCCAGGACACTTCCCCATTCAGGGAAATTACTTTTTCTGCCAGTACGATGGAAGATACCTGGTACCAATTGTAACCTTCATGCTCAAAAGAGATACGGTCTCCTTTGATCAACTTTGGCGATTCATCAGAAACGTTATTCAAAAGATCCGTCTCAACCTTTGATACTGCAAGAAACTGCCTGCGGTCCTGTTTCAGGACAGGGTCGCCAACAAGTTGAGTGTAAAATGTAAAGTCCGGGTTGCCATTGGCATCAACATCCAGGTGAAAATATTCGTTCGCCCCAATTTCTACATCCTGTAAATACGTGTACTGCATTGGAGGATGCGGAACTTCCTCTATTCCTTTTTTCATACAGGCCACGGCGGCCAGCGTAATCAGCCAAAGTGGAACAATCAATGCTTTCAATGCCGTCATCATAATCAGTTCAATCGTTTAAATGGTTTCAATCTGCGGCAAAACTAGGCTTGTGAGATATGTGTGACAATCACATGGTCATGTGGTTCGTATGAACGGCATTAATTAATTTTTAATGGCTAACCATTTTGGGGTAGATGGGGGTGTATTAACGTAGTTTGCATGCCGCAAAGCAGCACACGCAGTAATGGTAGAGATCAAAAAAAGATCATTCTTTCATCATTTCGTAGGCCTTTTGTATCAGGCGAAATACATCGCCATCCAAATCCTCCTCATCGCGAAGGCGGATGTAATGCTCCAGCTTCTTGCCATAAGCTTGTCGCTTATAAATTGGAAATTCATCCGTTTCATCCGGCAATACAAACTTCAGGTCCAACTCCTGCTTCATCACCCTCACCACCAGAAAGGTTTTTGCCGCAATAAAAACAATACAGTTTTTGGTAGCACTGGCTGAAACAGATGGCCAGCTTGTTACTTCAGACAGGAGTTTATCAAAAGCCGTTACCAATTCCGTTGGCTTTCCTTTCAAAAGATCATTAACCGATACTTTTTCACAATAGTGCCAGCTATTGGCTTTGGTTAATGGGCGGTCACATTTTGGACAAATGAAATGCATTCTCTTCAATCAAATAGTGAGATAAAGTTAGCAGTCGTTCCGGATGATTGCATTCCGGTGCCGTTTTCTTAATTTGCCGGGGTCTATGACCACTCCTTTTTCAGAAAAAATTTTGATCGCTGATACGGATATTATTCTGGAACCGATCGACGATCATCACGCCCATCTTTTACTGAACCTGGTGAATGATAACCGGCCTGCTTTACGGCAGTGGTTACCCTGGGTTGACCGGATGCGAACAATTGAAAATTTTCGTTGGTACATCAACCGGTGCAAGGAGCAACACGAAGAAAAAACGGACTATAGTTATGTGGTCAAAGTAAAAGAACAGGCAGCCGGGCGGATTGGCATTCATTACATCGATCAGCAGAATAAAAGCGGGGCAATCGGCTATTGGATCGGGAGCGATTTTTCCGGAAGGGGAATTATCACCAAAGCCTGCGTTGCGCTCATCAACCATTGCTTTACGGAGCTTGAATTAAACCGGTTGGAAATCAAATGTGCCACCCGCAACTACAAGAGTGCTGCTGTTGCCGAAAGATTATCGTTTACTAAAGAAGGTGTTTTACGACAGGCCGAGTGGGTAAATGGCCAGGCAGTTGACCTTAGCGTGTACGCAATGCTGAAAACGGAATGGGTTATGAAACAAAATAGCTAACAGAAAGTAACCTGTAAGGAAGTCTCAGACTAGCAGTACGTAAAGCTTTGTTGCACCTGAATAATGTGGAAAAGAAAAATTCCTTCAATGCAGGATGGCTTAGTGAAGAAGCTGGCCGCCATCAAAAAATAAAGAAGGCCGGAACTCCTGTTCCAGCCTTTCGGTTTTTACAACACTCGGCGAATACTGTCGGCCCGGTTAAAATGCATTTGTATATGCGGTAAATATTGATTTGCATAAGAACGGAGCTGCTGGTGATTGCCATCGTTGATCTCCATCTGGAAGAAATTGATGGTCCTTTGGTGATCTTTTACCTGGCTGTTGATATAGGCCGTATCAAAGGAATAGCCGCTCAGCGTATTCAGGTAAGCTGCAATCATCCGGTGTTCTGCATCAACCGTGTCGGCCACGCTAAGACCCGCAGCAGAAGCGCGGTTTTTTAAATCGGTTTGGGCCATCCCGTGTTCCATCACCATTTGCGAACCAAAAGCTTTCACCGCAGCCGAATTTCCCTTGGTAGCAGCCAATTGTCCGGTCTGCACCTCTGCATTGTTGGATATACTTGCCAGCCGTACATACTCACGGTCGGTTGCATTTACATCATTCTCCTCATCCTTGTCGCAGGCCGTTAACACAAATACAAGACTTGCAGCTACAATAAACATCTTTTTCATACACTTCATTTTGATTTTATAAAGATTTCAGTACCGGTTAACTGCAAACAATTAACGTGCAATTCAAAACTCATCAAACGAAAAAATCATTTGTTCAATAAAGTTCAGGTCCTTCACCAAGTAAGCTGTAACGCAGCAATAGACAGCAACACGGTATGATCAGCAATAAAAATGATAAGTCTGAATGTTCTTTACCGGTAAAATGTTGCTGTTAACCGGTAATCAGCCAGCTGCTTACCTAACCTCTGTTGCCTTCGCTTCCGCAACGCTGTTTCTTTGATTGAAATAATAATACAATGAGCAAAGAAGAAATTGGAAATCGGATGAAAGAAAGATGGATGCACAGGGAAAAACACGGAGAAAGAGGACGGATCTGGCTGGGCCTTCTCCTGTTGGTGATTGGCGGGTTATTTCTGGCAAGACAAGGCGGCGTACCTTTTCCGGCATGGTTCTTTAGCTGGCCGGTACTCCTGATTGGCCTTGGTTTGTTCAGTGGCATTAAACACCGCTTCCGGGGAATCGGGTGGTTACTTCCGATTGCTATCGGTGGTATTTTCCTTGCCGACAAAATTTCAACGGACATTAACCTGCGGCCCTATCTATGGCCTATCCTCCTGATAGCAGCAGGGCTGTTTATTATCTTTCGTCCGAAAGGACGCCATTGTCGTCGCGGGGGAGACCGCGACGACAACTCATTCCAGGAAGCAGAAATTGTTGACAACGAAAAACCTGTTCAGGGATATGCAACTCAGCCGGAACAGGCTACCACTGACCGGAGTGATATGATAGATGTAACGGCCATCTTCGGTGGTGTAAAAAAGAACATGTTCTCCAAAACATTTAAAGGCGGTGACATCACCGCTTTCATGGGCGGTGCAGAGATCAATCTTACCCAGGCAGACTTTAACGGTAAGGTGATGATTGATTGTTTCAACATGTTTGGCGGTACGAAGCTGATCATCCCTCCCGACTGGGAAGTGCAAAGCGATATTGTGGCCATCTTTGGCGGAGTGGATGATAAGCGTCTGCCAGTTACCGCTGCTGCACCGGGCAAAGTACTATACCTTGATGGTACATGTCTTTTCGGTGGCCTTGAGATCAGGAGCTATTAATACAATTCACCTACAAACGGTAATCATGAACTGGTATCTTGTCAAGATCGTTTATCAAATTATTTGCGGCGAAGGAAATCATACGCCGCAATTTGACGAACAGGTGCGGTTGATTTCAGCACCAGCTTCTGAAGAGGCGGCAGAGAAAGGCAGAAGCATTGGGTTACAGGAAGAAGATGTGTTTTATAATGCAAAGCAACAATTGGTGCAATGGAAGTTTGTAAACGTAGCCGAAGTCTATGCCCTGCGGGAGATGATGGATGGTGCAGAAGTGTACTCACAGATCAAAGAGATTGATGATGCGGAAGGGTACCGTAATTTTGTACACCACAAAGCCCACATGCTGCAAAAAAATTCGCCATCACTAGTGCTTCAAACTCTTTAATTACTTGTCTACTTCACTGTTCCAGATAAATCGTTTTCGCATTGCATTTGGCACCTGGTGGTGCTGTTGGGCAGTTGTCCATTTCATTGTTTTGAACCAGGCCGGCTTCTCCTGGCAAATTTCACTTTACGACAGCCTTATTTGCAACCTACTGCTGGCGGCAACTGCCAGTCTTGTTGCCATGACCTTGCAATATTATCTTCCCGAACAGAATAAATATGGCTACCTGTCGGGACTGTGCGTTGTTCTGTCGGTTATCTGGCTAAGTTTATCACGGGCTCTTTTATTGATGCTGTTAAAAGAGGGTTCCGAATACGAATCATTCTTCTCACAATCACTCCTTATTCGCGGAGCCACGGGTTT
>DASVSM010000340.1:0-4303 GCA_036388115.1 Flavisolibacter sp. | reverse complement strand
GAAAGTATTGACATTGAAACGCGATGAGATCGTTCAGGACGAAGCTTATGTGCGCAGTGCTGTCATTAACGAAGGATCACAAAAAGTTGGCTATATCTACTTACCTGAATTCTATGCTGACTTTCAGGAAATGAACGGCGTAAGAAGCGGTATGGATGTAGCAAAAGAAGTAAATAAGCTAAAAGCAGAAGGCGTTGATGGCATCGTGGTTGACCTCCGTAACAACGGCGGTGGAGCCTTGTATGATGTGATTCAAATCGCCGGCCTTTTCATTGACCAGGGACCAATCGTTCAGGTGCGTGACCGCCAGGGCAAGCCGCAGGTAATGAGAGATCGTGATGAAGGTGTTGTTTACGATGGACCACTGGTTATTATGGTAAATGAAATGAGTGCATCGGCATCTGAAATATTAGCGGCTGCTGTACAGGATTACGGACGTGGCGTGGTTATCGGAAGCACCAGCACGTATGGTAAAGGAACTGTTCAGCGTACTATCGGGTTAGATCCTGAATCAAATTTTGCGAACACAAACTCTGAGCTAGGTTCTTTGAAACTGACGTTGCAGAAGTTCTACCGCATCAGTGGTGGTTCTACCCAGCAAAGAGGCGTTGTACCCGATGTGGTGATTCCTGATTATCTGGAGCACCTTAAAATCCGCGAAAAGCATAATCCCTATTCATTGCCGTACGATGAGATCACCAAAGCTTCTTATCCGAAGTGGAACGGTGGTTACAGCCTGGATGCGGTAAAACAATCAGCGAGCTTGCGCATAGCGGCGGATACTACGTTCAAGCGTATTCAGGATGCCAGCGTGTTTGTAGGCAAACAGAACGAAAAAGCATATTCGTTGCAGTTAGATAAGTATAGAACAGATCAAAAGCAGGTTCGCGAGGCTGTGAAGAAGATCGAAGGATTGACCAAGCTGCAGAAGCCATTGCCTGTGTCGTTCATGAAACAGGACGAAAGCAAATATGTTTCTGTTGATAAGGACAAGACGGAACGTTACAAACAATGGTTAACAGGCGTTAGCAAAGACGTTTATGTAGACCAGGCGGTGAAAGTGATCAAGGATATCGTCGCACAAAAAAACGTTGCCAAAACAACCGATAAAAAAGAGCCGGTCAGAGCTTTTTAATAAAGCAAGACTAAAAGAAAAATCCCATGCAAACTGCATGGGATTTTTCTTTTCATACATCCTGCTTACAGGTAGCGTTCCTTTAGTATGTTGATGTGGTGCTGGACATGACCCGGTATAATAAAACCAATTGCGTTAACTGAAACGGGGTTGTTATTGGCGGTACCAACGGCGGCTAACTGTTCCTCATCGAAGCTTGCAAACAGCTGCTCAATGCTCAGCCGCACTGTTGCAAATTCACCGATCAGGTCATTGGCCGAACGTTTATCTGCTTTTGAAGCTGCGGCATAAGCGTCCTCCTCAAAGCCAGGCAACGACAACGTTTCACCTCTGGCAAAACAAAGAGCACGGTAGGCAAAAATGCGTTCCGTGTCGATGATGTGCTGCAGCATTTCCCTTATGCTCCATTTCCCCTCCGCGTAGCGGTGGCCCCATTTTGCTTCCGGTATAGAGCGGAAAAATTGAAGGGTGATTTCGGTGTTCAATTGAAGTGCTTTTTTTATGTCTTCTTCCTGTACCTGATCCACGTATTTATGATACCAGGCAGGAACGGTTGAAAGATCTGGCTTAGGCATAAGCAGTTTTATTAGTGATGAATTTATTAGCGAAAGATTTGTGCAAAGAATACTTTCATATCATTCCATGATGCCGTGTCGGCTGCACCATTATAGCGGATGGGCATTTGAAAGTCCTGCCCCTTTTTTGTAGCCGCAGGATTGGTGAAGGCATGTGTGGCACTGTCATACGCTTTAAAGGTGTAGACGAGGCCTGCTGAATCCATGCTTTTCCTGAATGCAGCCACCTGTGCCGGCGGAACAAAACTGTCGGCCTTACCGTGACAGATCAGGAACTGGGCTTTCGTTCCTTTCTGTGGCGGCACACCTTCTAAACCACCATGAAAGCTAACGACCCCGGCTACCGGTGCACCCATTTTTGCATAGTTCAACACCATCGACCCACCAAAGCAATAGCCAATGGCAACTACCTTCGATGTGTCGGCTTGTGCAAATGTTTTAGCCTTGGCCAGTGCTGCATCCAACCGTGCTTTTCCTAACTGTGGATCATTGTAAAAAGGCATCGCAGCAGTCGTTGCGTCTTTCGGGTTTTCTGCCAGCTTTCCATCACCATACATGTCAACAGCCATAGCAAAATAGCCCATCTCTGCCAGCATCTTGGCCCGCATCCGTGGGTACTCCGTTAAGCCCCACCATTCAGGAACAATCAGGACAATTGGCCGTGAGCCCCTGTTTTTTTCGTCGTAAGCCACGTAGCTGTTCAACGTTACGTCGCCTGCATTGTAGCTAACAGCTTCTTCTTTCACACTTGTCTTGTCAGTTGCCTGTTCAATGGTGCTGTCTTTTTTTTCTGAAGCCGATCCAAAGTTCTGATTGTCGCAGGAAGAAAGCGAAGCCATAAGAATTGAAAAGAGTAAAACTGGTTTTAGGCGCATAAATAAATTTTTGGGTCAACAATTGCCGTGAGGCAAAGTTCAAAAATAAGGGCAACAAATAAAACTCCGAAAGGTGGCAGAAGGATTGCAGGTATATCCAAAAAATATATGAAGCTGTTTAGATTATCCAGGCTGGTTTGTTTGGTAGCAGTAGCTGTATTTTTCTTTTCCTGCGGTTCATCAAGAAGAACGTTTGGACTGGAAGAAGGCTGGGAAATATTGGGAGAAAGCAAAGTGAATTTTGTGCGTGACAAAGATGTAATGGAAGTAAAGAGCCGCAATCTTTTTACCTCTATCCGCTTTTACATTGAGGAAAAAGATGTACGTATCAACGACCTTAAGATCGTGTTCGAAAACGGCGATAAGATAGAGCCGGCATTGGATGATATGATCAAGGCAGGGGAACAAAGCCGGGTGATAGAACTGGCTGCCGATGGGAGGCGAATCAACAATATTGAATTTAAATACCGTTCGATGGGGAGTCTGCTGGAAGGCAGGGCAAATGTAGTGGTAACGGGACGACGATACAATCCTTATGGGGGCTATTAAAATAAAACCCCGCGTAGTGCGGGGTTTTATTTTGCAGCAGAATGCTTTTGTTTACTTATGCTGATTTCACTTTTACTTTTTTCTTTTCTGTAGAGGTTTCAGATTTGATCTTCGTGTCTTTCCCATCTACTTTAATCTTTTTATCGGCTGTTTTAAACTTGCCGGTCTTTGCCAGTTCATCCGCCATCCTGATGGCTTCATAGGCATTTACCACGCCACCGGTGCGGCTTAGTTCCGATAGCTTTACTTCTTCGCCTGTAGCAGGATTTGTAACATTGGATGCTAAAGGAACAGCGCTTTGTTCAATGATCAATTTCACCTGTTGCGGCGTAAACTGCGGGTAGTACTGAAGAATCAGTGCTGCAACACCAGCCACCACCGGCGATGCCATTGACGTACCGGAAAAATTTGCATACGTATTACCGCCAGGGATAGACGAATAGATATTTACACCAGGTGCAAACACATCAACTTCCTGTTTCCCGTAGTTGGAAAAATTAGCTACCAGGTTGGCCTTTTCTGCTCCGCTTGCACCAACGGTGATCCAGTTTGGAGCCCTGTAACCATTTGCTTTAAATACGGGTGTCGGGAAGTTCCATGCCGTATCAATATTTGCTGCATCATTACCGGCTGCATGCACCAACAAAACACCTTTGCTTTCCGCATACTTTACGGCATCATCTACCCAGGATTTTTCTGGTGATACACCTTTACCAAAGCTCATGTTGATCACCTTGGCACCATTGTCGGCTGCGTAACGAATTGCCAGCGCAATGTCTTTGTCATGCTCATCGCCATCAGGTACCGCACGGAGGGTCATGATACGAACATTATCAGCAACACCATCTACACCTTTTTTGTTGCCGCGGATGGCCGCAATAATACCCGAAACGTGTGTGCCATGATCGGCACCAACGGCCATGATATCATTGTTACCATAGCTACGGTCATTGATGTCCGCTTCGTTGTCTTTTACTATATCACCACGATAGTTGGCAGGAGGTGTATCGGCAGCTTCTGCTTTCATTAGTTCCGATTCAATCTCATCTAACAGGTTGCGGTTGGTGATGTCTGTATTATTGTTGTTAGAAGTAGCAGTGCCTACCATAATATTTTTGAAGGCCTGGGCTTCTTTGGCTTCAGGTTTATAGGCCTGCAGATCTTTTACA
>DASVSM010000339.1:0-2961 GCA_036388115.1 Flavisolibacter sp. | reverse complement strand
CTTCCACGTTTTCCATGTAAGGATAGAGCGTTCCAAACGCATCAAAATTGTTGAATGCTTCAAGGTAAGCGTAGCGTTTTTTGAGTTTCACCCGCAGGCCAAAATCCAGTTCGGCGTTGAACATCGCTTCGCGCCAGATGCCGTATTTACGCGGCACATACACAAACAATTCCGACTGAATGCCCAATGCTCCCAATGCCACACGCAAAGCCGTTGCAAACGTTACGGAGTTCATGCGCACCTCGTCTTCACGTTCTTCCTTTTGCTCTTTCTTCTCCGCCGCCAATACCTGCTTGTAAAGTTTTTTACCCGACATTTCTTTTTCCAGTTCCGAATGCACGGGCCCTTTGTAATATGTTTCGAGAAATACTTTTCGAAGACAGTAATAGGTTTCTTTGATCAGTTCATCATCTGTTTTAAACAGGCCTTCCGCCCTTTTCTTGATCATGTATTCAGTGGTGTAACCAACCAGCTGATTTACTGCCGGCGTGGCGTAAGCACCCGCACCTACATAGCGACGGTAGATCTGCTCCACATCTAACCCCGAACGGTCCACAATGGCTTCGCCGAGATTTTTTGATTCGCTGTCGTTGTCGGAATAAAGCACCACGCTGAATTTTACGGTTGGCGTGTTGCGGTAAGAAAGGCTCCATCGTTCATCCACTGATTTCTCCCTGTCCTTATCAGTGAAATAATAACTGATGAGCGAGTTCTTTTCATCACGCAGGGATGATTTGGCATCGTAACGAATGTTGGGCGCACCGTTCAATCCTTTGAAGCGCACCTTCATTCCGTTCACCATGCTGAACCGGTACATCTGGTACATGGTGGGATATTCGTTGGCGAGCGAAAAGATAAATGGCGTGAATTCAATTCCATGTTCTTTCATATCCCAATCAATGGTGGAGCGAACCGTGTAATCGATGATGTCGCCAACCTCCAAATCGGGAATGGCCATTTTCATTGCTTTAAGGTTCATCTTCAGCAAAATGGAGTTGTAAATAGCCGGCACATCCTTTTCTTCCTGGATGGCGTTCTTCATATCGATGACCACTTCTTTCCCGTTAGCCTTTATCACTTTGTATTCGGCGCTGCCATCGGCGCCCATCGTGTTATAATAAAAGGTAGAAAATTTCTCTAGCGAATGCTTGTCCTGCAGCCTGATGCGTTTGTGCACATACTCATTGATGCGCACAACGGCTGATTTTTTGTTCAGCGAAAGACGGGTGAACATGTACTCGGTTTTCTGACCGATGATGACGGCACTCTCCCCTTTCCATTTGTCGGGAACCGCCGTTGCCGTAAACTCGTTTTCGATGGTAGCACCTAATTGCGGCACTTGTGCAGAGGCAAAAACCGAACAGCCTGAAAGCACAATCAGAAATAAATAGCGAAGCATAAGTGGTGGTTGATACATTAATAAGTTGGTTAGTTAGCGGCTCTTTTTGTGGTTGGCTTGGTTGGCTTAGCAGGTTTGCCTCTTAACGGTGGTTTGGTACCGGATGCAGGTTGTGCCACCACTGCTTCTCCTTTTGCAAATACTACCTGGTCGTTGTAAAATTTATTGACTTCGCTTAGAAAAGCATTCCATTGCGGAAACTCCGTTTTGCGAAGGATGGCCTTGTTGACGATGATCGTTTTCTTGTACACCACTGTCTTGCCGTTGTCAACATAAGCACCTTCAAACGAATAATCCGGCGTTACTTTTTTGAAAGCGGCCGGCAGGTAGGATGCTCTGTAACCGGCCGGCACCGCCAGTTCGGTTTGTGTGGAGAGGCAATATTTCTGGTTGAACTCGTAATCGTTCTTGCGGTCTTCAGGCATTTCCAGGTCGCCGAATTCTTTGTTCCAATCCATTACCACGTAAATCTCGTCGCCGGTTTTTGTCACCTGGTTAGCGGCATTGATGCCAAAGCTGATTTGCAACGGCTTTTGACGGTCCTTAAAATCAGGCGTCCTGATTTCTGCAATCTGCACGTTCTCATTTCCGCTTTTTAAAAAGCCCGATAGCACATCGTCCTTGTTGTCGTTTCGAACGGAAGCGTACACGCTTTGCACCATGATCTTTGATTCGCCGTTGTACTCAACGGTTGACGTGCCCACCAGTTTGTTTTCCTGCAGGGCAATCTTCGTGACGACGTTTTTCCGGTTACGTTCAGCAGGGAAAACAGGTACCTTTTCAATGATATAATTTTTGCCATCTTCAATCAATACCTGTTTGCCCTGGATGCGTTGCGCATAATCGTTCAGGGCAATATGTTCTTCTGTTCCGTCGAGATAATATTTTTTGCCGGCAATGACTACGGTGCAGATCATGTGGTTGTCTACGGCCAGTGATGGCAAGGTATAATCATAAGGAAGATCGGACGTACCGATCCAGGTCAGTCTTGCATCAAAGCCTGCAAGCTTCAACATTTCTTTTAGCAGGTTGGCCTTGCCTTTACAATCGCCGTATTTGTTTTTAAAAACATTCTGTGCGGCATCCGGCTTAAAGCCCATCACACCATTTTCAAAAGCGATGTAACGGATATTATCCTGCACCCAGTAAAAAATGCTTTCTACTTTTTCAAGGTCTGTTTTGTTTGTAGCGGTTAACTCTGCCACTTTACTTTTCAGGGTTTCGGGCTGATTGCCAATCTCGCTGCACAGGGAGCTGTACCAGCCATAAAGATCTTTTACAGTTTCAAACAGCACGTGGCGCTGACCCCCATCGGTAAATGCTTTGCTTACGCAGATAAGATGCGGATAACTTAATGCATGGTTGGGTGAGCTTGGTTCCTTTGTGTATGCCGGCACCGCTTTCATGCGGTAAGTAATTTTTGTGATATCGCCTTCCTTCACGGAGGTCTTTTCAACATTGTTGCCGAAAAAATTAAACTCCCTTACATCTACATCCATCCACGATGGAACGTTGAACTGCACCACTCTTTCCAAAGCCGGAAAATGGTGATGAAAATAAAA
>DASVSM010000338.1:0-2683 GCA_036388115.1 Flavisolibacter sp. | reverse complement strand
CGTAAAAGTACTTAGGCCGTTGCGTAATCATTCCCTCCCTGGCTTTCCGGTTATCGTAATTTCCATACGATTAAACTTGGTCAAAACTGCTCTTGTGCAGGGCCATGGCGCGGTGTAGTTTTGTGTTGAAGTTGATTGATTACTTATCAATCTATCCAGTATCCTAAAACCGTCCAGTAACAGTACTTATCCAAATCCTTAGAAAAACAAAAAACCGTATCAGTCAACTTCTTTTTTTTCTTGTCCTTGAAAACCAACTTAATCCGTTCCACCTGAAAAACACAAGGAAATCCTGTGTCCTGAAAACCATTAATTTTAATTTGGTGAACCCTTAATGTTGGTCTATGCGTGTTGATGAAAGACAAAAAGCAAAACGGATTTTGCTGGTTGATGATGATATTGATCTGCTCATGCTGCTTGAGCGCAAACTGCAAAAATCCGGATTTATAATTGAGTCGGCTGCCTCCATGGCCGAAGCGGAGTACGTCCTTTCTTTATTTAAGCCAAACCTTATTCTTCTTGATATTAATGTGGCCGGAGATGACGGCCGCCAGCTTTGCTGGAAGGTGAAGAATACCGGCGATAACCGTGATGCAAAGGTGATCCTGATGTCGGGATACAACTATACCATCAATCGTCAGTTATTGTTTGGTGCCGATGACTATTGTGCAAAGCCATTCCAGTCGGAATACCTGATGCAAAAAGTAGAAGACCTGCTTAACGGAGAGGTAACCACGCCGGCGCTAATCACCAATATGGAACAGATAGTTTTGGACGAGAAAGCTTCCTGACAGTTTTATTATTCGGTAAAGGCGTGTTTTTTTTAGATTAGGGACTAAGAGGAATTACTTATTTTTTTTATTTTCGTCCTCCAACTGTCCAATGCCTTATGAAAAAACTACCAGACACTTTCATCCGGATCATTTCTTTTGCTCCCTTTCTCTTTTGCACTATTGCTGGTTCTGCACAGGCAGTTACAGAAATTGTTACTGATTATAAAGGCTTCTGGCAAAGCGGCGCAGCTGCTATCAACCCGGTAAAGCCAGATAACAGCCATAACCTCATTGCATTTACTTTCAATGGCATCCGTTACTCTACAGGTGTAAACAATGCCTTGCTCAGTAGCCATGGCTTATCATTTTCTGCGGCTGATTTTCAGGCACTCAGCGTTGATGGCATAAATGGAACGGTGGGAGCAAATACAAAAATTGGGTTGGGTGCTTTGTACGATGGTGTCGCATCGGGCGCCAGTTCACCTGCGCCTGCCGGCGGATTGCCGGGTTACCTGTCCGATGGGCTGCAAGGATTAAACCTTGGCACCGGTGTAGCCAATTTGCCGGTAGGGCAGCTGGTCTTTAGTGTTTCAAACCTGCAGCCTGCTGCTATAGGAGATGGCATACCGGATATTTTAGTGACGCAGATTGCCGATCCTTCAGGAACCGCTGACACTTACCAGTTCACGAATTCGTCGGACGCAACGATAGGGACTTCCCTGAACATTTCATTCAGCAGTATGGGCGCAGTAGGCAATTGGACGGCCGACTTTTACGAAGCCAGCCAAAACCCTATGACATTGGGTGCCGGATTTACCCAAACCGACAGACCGATCCGCTTATGGGCGGCAGACTTCAGTGCCTTTGGTATAACTAACGGAAATTTTGCTTCCATCGCCAAATTCAAAATCAACCTGGCAGGCAATAGCGATGTTGCATTTGTTGCTTATAATGCTACAGGGATCATTTTATTGCCGGTAAATTTTACCTTTTTTAAAGCCGATGTGGCAAACAAGAATGTGCAGCTATCCTGGCAAACTGCTTCCACAAAGGACGCAGCCTATTTTGCGGTGGAAGAAAGCAGCGACGGCAGAAATTTCAGTCATCTTGGAAAAGTACCGGCAACAAATTTTACGGCAGCCAACAACTATTTTTTCACCCACGTTCAAGGTGCAGCCAAAGCGTCTTATTACCGGTTAAAACAGGTAGACCTGGATGGCTCCTTCATGTACAGCAAAATTGTGAAGGTCAATAATAGCGGAACCGGCCGTTCTGTCCAGGCTTATCCAAATCCGGTTCAAACGAAGCTGACGGTTACTCACCCATGGAGTATAGAAGGGCACCTGGAAGTTTGGAACGCAGGCGGCGTTAAACTGCTGGAGAAAAAGGTGCTACCGGAAAGTTGGTCCACTGAAATAGAACTCAACCATCTGCCATCCGGTGTTTATACCGTAGTGTTACAAAACGGCGAACGAAAAGAAACCATCCACATTTTAAAGCAATAAAGAACAAGGCTTGCCGAAATTCCAAAGCAGAACTGCCATTACGCCGCTTTGGAATTTTTTACCGAAAGATGATCTGCTCCCTGGTCCTTGTATCGCCATAACTTACTTCCAGTATGTAATGTGTTTCTCTTGAAAACGAAGGCGGTACGCGGAAGTTCAGGCTTGCCTGCACGCCGCTAAAACGGTTGTAATAAATCTTCGAACCAATCAGATCGTAAATCGTAACATCAACCGGCCCGCTGACGGTTTCAAAAAATTCAAGGTGTATGTTGTTGTTCTGCACCGGGTTTGGAAACACCCGGATGAGTTGTTGCTTGTCTGAGGAACGCAGCAGAACAACATTTGAGTAATCTACGCTCCCCTGGTGGTCCTGTGCGGCAATGCGGTAATACATTTTGGAGGCCG
>DASVSM010000337.1:0-6240 GCA_036388115.1 Flavisolibacter sp. | reverse complement strand
TTCTGCCAGGGACCTTTCCGGTTATACGTCGTATAACGAAGCCTACCACCAGCTAATGATGGACATCATGCACAAACAGGTAGCTTCTACCAACCTTGTTTTAAAAGGTTCCGACATCAGGCGCATGTTTGTAGACGGTGGCTTTAGCAACAACCCGCTTTACATGAACCTGCTGGCTTCTTCCTTTCCTGAGATGGAGATTTATTCCGCATCCATGTCGCAGGCAACTGCATTGGGAGCAGCATTGGCCTTGCACGGATCGTGGCCGCAAAAGCCGCTGCCGAATGACATTATTCACCTGCATTATTACGGTTCGCTGGTGCAGACGCTGATCTAAGAGAAAGGAAAAACCAGGATCTTTTGCACCTTCACTTCTAATCCACGCCATTCAATGCTACGACGTGAGTTCATCTCAAAAGTTTCTGTTGCTTCCGCAGGCATGCTGTTATCACTGCCGGCTTTTTCTTTTTTAGAAGGGGAAGACGAATCTCCGTTTGCCCGGCATTTAAAGCCCGTTGGCCGTGCACTGGAAATGGAAGGTTATTATGTGTGGTGCAACAGCCCGATTGAAGCGGAAGATGGTAAAATCCATGTTTTCTTTTCCCGCTGGAATGCTAAAAAAGGAATGGGCGGCTGGATCAATGGTTGTGAGATATGCTATGCAGTTGGTGATCATCCTGAAGGCCCTTTTGAATTCATAGAAACCGTTCTTGCACCCCGTCCCGGTTTTTGGGATGCTACTACTTGTCATAACCCCACCATTAAAAAGATAGACAACAGGTATTGCCTTTTTTACATGGGCAATTTCAATGGAAAGACGAATACAAAACGCATAGGACTTGCTACTGCCGGTTCGTTGAATGGTCCCTGGCAGCGGCCTGATAACCCTTTGCTGGAAGCTGGCACAGAAGGAGAGTGGGATGACCATTGCACCACCAATCCTTCCTGCATCAAACATCCGGATGGCCGGTACTGGCTTTACTATAAATCGTGGAATACAAAAGCCTATGAAACAGAAACAGGGCCAATCAGGGGTAACCGGAAATATGGCCTGGCAATTTCAGATAACCTGGAAGGGCCATATAAAAAGTACGAAGGCAATCCAATCATTGACTTCTCTGCAAGAGGAAACAATACGCAATTAGAAGATGCCTTTGTCTGGTACGAAAAAAAGCGGTTTAAAATGCTGGCCCGCGACATGGGTTATTTTAATCACGAGAACGGGATCCTGCTGGAAAGTAAAGACGGTATTAAATGGGGTGCACCGAAGATTGCTTATTACGCCGCTGAAAAATACATTCAGCAACCGCCTGCACCCGCGCATTTAAAAAAGTACGGTCGGTTTGAACGGCCACAGGTCTTGTTCCTGAAAGGCAAGCCTGCGTATTTGTTCACCACATCGCAGGGCGGCAAATACATGACAGCCTCCTCCTTCATCTTTAAAATAACGTAAATCATGCTGTAAAGATTGGGAATAGGGGCGACAAAAACCGCAGTCAATGTCTACCCGAAATTCAGATAGTGCATGACGGCTGCTTGCGATTCTCTTTTATTTTTATAAACCACGATTCATCCATTGTAAAATTGTTTGCTATGCTTTCCACATGCATCATTTTCAAACGTCCGCTTGTTTTTTTACCTGCTTGTTTTATTCAGTTATTTAAGCTTAGATAATGAGGATTTCCAAAAGACTTTATTTTCTTTTTGCTGTTGCCTGCTATGCAAATTGTTTGTCCGCCCAAACGGGCCCGAAATCCGGGGCCTGGGAATCACTAAAACTTCGCTATGACAAGCCAAGTGAGTTGCGTGACTTTGGTGCGGCATTGCCCATTGGCAATGGAAGGTTAGGTGCAAAAATTTACGGACTGGTTGAATCGGAAATTTTGAATGTAAACGAAGCCACTTTATGGTCGGGCATGCCACGAGATTATAATGACCGGAAGGCAGCAAAGGTGTTGGTTCAGGTAAGAGAGGCATTGGCAAAAAGCGAATACAAAAAAGCAGATTCATTAGCGAGGTTCATGCAGGGAAAGAACAACCAGGCATATATGCCCTTGGGCGATATAAAACTGGATTTTCCGGACAGTAAAACTTATACAGCTTATTCACGCCAGTTGGATCTAGACAAGGCTGTCGCAACCATTCGCTACAAAATCGGCAATGTAACATTTTGGAGAGAAACCTTCATCAGTCATCCCGATCAGGTAATGGTGATGCGCATCTACAGTGATCAAAAAGGTAGTGTGAATTTTAGGGTTGCAAGCACCACGCAACTGCAGGGCAAAACAAAAGTGGAAGGAAGCACCATCATTGTTGATGGCCGTGCGCCGATGTATGTAAACACCTACGCTAACCCGAAAGAAATTATTTGGGATGGCGAAAAAGGAATGGGCTTTCAATCAAGATTGAACATTCAAACGAAAGGCGGCACCGTTTCTTTAGTTGCCGATACATCGTTGATGGTAACAAATGCCGATACGGCAGTTGTTCTTTTTACAGCAGCAACTTCCTTTAACGGAATAGATAAAGAACCCGGAACCAAAGGGAAGGCTTACGAGCCTGTTGTAAAAGGCTACATTGCTGATGCTGCGTGGAAATCTTATCAGCAATTACTGGCTGCCCATTTAAAAGACTACCAGGGTTTGTTCAGAAGATTGTGGGTAGAAATAAATGGTGAAGTTCCCAACAAACATGCACTGGCTTACCAGTATGCCCGTTATAATTTAATTGCCTGTTCCCGGCCCGGAAGCGGTGCGCCACGTAATGAACAAGGTATCTGGAACCGCGACCTCTTTCCTCGGTATGCATCGAACTATACGTTGAATGAAAACCCAAATAAATACTATGCAATAGCCGAACCCGGTAACATTGGCGAAGTAGCGGAACCGCTGCTAAAATTTGTAGGCGACCTGGCAAAGAACGGTGCTGTTACAGCCAAAGTGAATTATGGTTTTAACGGCTGGGTGGCGCATCACAATTCCGACATCTGGGCCATGACAACCATGGCTACCGGCGACCCATGTTGGGCACTCTGGCCGATGGGCGGCATCTGGCTTTGCGAGAATGTTTGGGACCGTTACCACTTTACCGGCGATAAAGCGTATCTGCAAAAAGCCTATCCTATCTTAAAAGGTGCAGCGGAATTTGCATTGGATTTATTGGTAACGAATAAAGAAGGTTATCTCGTCACCTCACCATCCACGTCTCCCGAAAATCATTTCTTTGAACAGGGTGGAAAAAGGGTGGCGGTAAGCCAGGGAACAACGTTGGATATGGCCTTACTGCGGGAGCTTTTTGGTCATTGCATTGAAGCAACAAACATATTAGGCATTGATGCCGGCTTCAGAACAAAGCTGCAACAGACACTGCCAAAGCTTCTTCCTTTCCGGACCGGTTCGCAGGGCCAATTGAACGAATGGGAGTTTGATTATTCTGACACATTAAAAGAATGGGAGGCGGCTCACCGTCACATTTCGCATGTGATTTCTGTTTGGCCGTTAAGCCAGATTAATCGCACCACGCCGCAACTTTTAACTGCTGCCCGTAAATCATTAGAGCTACGTAAAACGGGCGGTTATCATCCCGACAAGGCGGGCATGTGGGCACGGCTTCTCGATGGTGATAAAGCCCTGGAAGCGCTTCGCATCACTTATCCAACCACATACGATTCGCCGTTTGGCGGCTTCGCCGAAATGCTGTTGCAAAGCCATGCAGGAAGCATTGATATTTTGCCTGCATTGCCTTCGGCGTGGAAGAGTGGAAAAGTTTCAGGCATGCGTGCAAGAGGGGCCTACGAAGTGGATATTGAGTGGGAGGGCAGCGAGTTGAAGAAGGCAGTCATCCGCTCTTATACCGGGAAAACACCGGTGGTAACATTGATGGGAAAGGCAGTTGATTTGAAAAAAGATGTGAGAATCTCCTTTCATAATATCAAATAATATGAAGCAGCTTATCCGCCTCCTTTTTACATTGTTTTTGTTCTTGTTGGTAAAAATATCAACGGGACAAACTGCTGTAAAAATTCAGCAGTGGCAGCCTTATGATTTTGAATTCAAAAACGGTGATACTTCGTCTAATCCTTTTACAATAAATTTTTCGGCAGAGGCTCTCGGCCCCGGTAGAAAAAAACTTGTGCTTCCTGGCTTTTATGATGGCAATGGTATTTGGAAAATCCGTTTTGCTCCAACAAAGGAAGGAACATGGAGCATCACCACAATGTCTGATATACAGGAATTAAATGAAAAGCATGTTACAGTAAAGTGTATAAAGAATAAGAACAAAAATATTCACGGCAACCTGTTGGTTGACCCTGTAAACAAACAACACTTTATTTACGAAGATGGAACGCGGTGGTTCCCCAACGGCTACGAAGCCAACTGGCTTTGGGCGCTGGATGAAAAGGATAACAGTCTTCCCACGCTGAATCCTTTCCTGGATAAAATAAAATGGTACGGTTTTAATTTCGTTTTAATCAATGCCTATGCGTACGATACCAAATGGCGTGCAGGAAAAACTGAAGCCGAAGATTACGGTCCGCCATTATTGTATCCCTGGGGCGGCAATAACAAGGAACCTGATTTCACCCGTTATAACATCGAGTACTGGATACATTACGACAAGATGATAGAAGCCTTATACCAGCGTGGGATCATTGCGCACATCTATCTTAAAGTGTACAACAAAGAAGTGAACTGGATGAAGAATAATTCTCCCGAAGACGACCAGTACTTTAGGTGGATGATTGCCCGGTATGCGGCTTATCCCAATATCACCTGGGATTTAGCCAAGGAAGCCAACTATGAAAAATCCATTGCGTATAAAACCGACCGCTTAAAATTCATTCGCAACAATGATCCTTACAAACGCCTGCTAACGGTTCATACCGATATTAAAACTTATGATGCAGGTGCGTATAATGAACTTGTTGATTTTCGCAGTCACCAGGAGCAAACAACTCATTTGCATGAAACAACCTTGAAGCAGTTAAAACAAAATCTATGGCCTGTGATGAACGTAGAATCGGGTTACGAATACGGGCCAAAAGGACCAACGGACAAAACGTATAACCATGTGCACAGCCCCGAAGAGGTAGCCCGCTTTTATTGGGAGATACAAATGGCTGGCGGCTACAACGCTTATTACTATACGCATACAGCCTGGGATGTGATGCGGGTAAATGATAACCCTCCGGGGTATGGCTATCTCAAAAACTTCAGTGATTTTTTCAGGCAGACGAAGTACTGGTTGCTGCAGCCTGCTGATTCTTTAATGAGTTCGGGTTATTGCCTTGCTAATACAGGAAAGGAGTATGTTATCTATCAAAAAGAAGCAACAGCTTTTACCGTCAATTTCACCGGACTTTCAACGCCATTGAAAGGGCGATGGTTTCAGCCACTGACAGGTAAGTATCTTTCTGCGGGTAAGGTGGTGAATGGTAGGATGGAATTCATCCCACCGCCGGCGTTTAAAAAAGGGCCGGTCGTGTTGTACGTAAATTAGAAGCCAGGTTCATCATCACCTGATGGCAAACAAATAACTTTATTTCTTTAGTAACCTTCACCATGAATAAACCTTTTTTTCTCTTTTTCATCCTGGTATTTTCTCTTAGCAGCAAGCTGTTAAAAGCTGCTCCGCCAGGCAGAATAATTCCTGCCAATCTTTCCTGTGAATTAAGAATCAACCCTCTCGGCATTGATGTCGCTACTCCTGATTTTAATTACATCGTCATAGCCGCCAATAAAGGAGACAGAGGCCTGCACCAAACAGCCTACCAGGTTCTTGTTGCCAGCTCACCCGCTTTATTAAAAGCCAACACAGGTGATGTATGGAACTCCGGCAAAACACTTTCTGATAAAACATCTTTCATTTCTTATGCCGGAAAGCCTCTTCAATCAAGTCACAAATATTACTGGAAGATAAGGGTGTGGGACAACAACAGGGTCGCTTCTGCCTGGTCTTCACAAGCACATTTCACAACGGGTATTTTAAAAGAAGAAGACTGGAAAGCAGCGTGGATCGCTGCACCCTGGACTGCTCAACCAAACAGGGAATCATTCATTGCAAGAAAGAGCTTTGCAGTAAAGCCCAATCTCGTTAGCGCCATTATTCACATCAGCGGTTTGGGTCATTACGAAATTTCTGTCAATGGGAAAAAAGCGGGTGATGAACTGTTAGCCCCCGGCTGGACGGCTTACGAAAAAACAATTTTATATAACACCTACGACATCACGCAACAGTTAA
>DASVSM010000336.1:0-3243 GCA_036388115.1 Flavisolibacter sp. | reverse complement strand
AAAAACCGAATCATTATTCTTGATAGTTACAGGGATAAAATTGCGTGTTGCCGTATCTGTACCTTGGGAGTTAGCGTACATCCCCATGAGTAAAAAGAACAAAGGCAAAGTGCGGAGATAATGTTTACTTGACATAAGCAGAATGTTAGTTATTAAAGATAATCCAATGAGGCATATAACATAATCAGCGGCAATTACAAATTGCCGCTGATTTATTTGTATCGAAAGAAAAATTTAAATCTCAGGAGAGCAGGATCATTTTCTTTTCTTCTGCCATTTCTCTTACCGCATCCGCAATAGCCACCGCATCATACCCACACTCACGGTGCAATTCTTTCAGCGTGCCATGTTCAACTATCCGGTCGGGTATGCCTAAAATTTTCAGGTCATTCTTATAGCCATGCAAAGCCATGAATTCGGCAACTGCACTTCCAAACCCGCCAACAACTGTCCCATCTTCTACAGTAACAATTTTCTCGTAATGCTGCAATGCTTCGTGCAAAAGCGCTTCATCCAGCGGCTTGGCAAAACGCATGTCGTAATGCGCCGGTTGAAGGCCATCAGTTCTCAGCTCTCTTATTGCGGCGGCAGCAAAATTTCCCGGATGGCCGAATGATAAAATAGTAATGTCTTTACCATCGCGCAGTTTTCTTCCCTTGCCGATCTCAATTTCTTCCAATGGCTTTCTCCACTCCGACATCACACCTTCGCCACGGGGATAGCGAATGACAAAAGGAAGGTCAGTGCTGTCCAACTGTGCCGTGTACATCAGGTTGCGTAATTCCTGCTCATTCATGGGAGCTGAAATGACCATATTTGGGATGGGCCGGAAATAAGCAATATCATAAGCGCCATGGTGCGTTGGACCGTCTTCTCCCACCAAACCGGCACGGTCTAAACAGAAGATAACCGGCAGTTTTTGAATGGCAACATCATGTACCACCTGGTCAAAAGCCCGTTGCATGAACGATGAATAAATGTTGCAGAAGACCTTCAGTCCCTGCGTGGCCATTCCCGCACTCAGGGTAACGGCGTGTTGTTCGGCAATGCCTACATCAATGGCACGGCCGGGCATAGCCTTCATCATAATATTAAGTGACGAACCGGAAGGCATCGCTGGTGTAATGCCTATTATCTTTTCGTTCTTCTCAGCTAATTCTACAATGGTGTGCCCAAAAACATCCTGGTATTTTGGTGGCTGGGGCAAGTCGAATTTCTTTTTATAAATTTCGCCGGTGATTTTATCAAACAGCCCTGGTGCATGCCATTTCGTTTGATCTTTTTCAGCCAGCGCATATCCTTTTCCTTTTACGGTTACGATATGCAGGAGTTTTGGACCCGGAATACTTTTTAAATCTTTCAGCGTGTCCACAAGCTTGGTGATATTATGCCCGTCAATGGGGCCGAAATAGCGGAGGTTAAGCGCTTCAAACAAATTGCTGCTTTTGGTAACCATTCCTTTGATACCGGCCTCCAGCTTGGAAGCCATGTCGCGGGTAAATCTTTTGCCAACGGGCAACTTGCCCAACAATTTCCAAACATCATCGCGAAACTTGTTATAGGTCTGCGAGGTTGTAATGTCGGTCAGGTATTCTTTCAGTGCACCCACGTTAGGGTCGATGCTCATGCAGTTGTCATTCAGAATAATGAGCATATCCGTATCGGCAACACCGGCATGGTTCATTGCTTCAAAAGCCATCCCGGCTGTCATGGAGCCATCGCCGATAATAGCAACGCTTTTTCTGTCTTCTCCCTTATATTTTGCAGCCATTGCCATACCCAAGGCGGCAGAAATAGAGGTAGAAGAGTGGCCTACTCCAAATGTATCGTACTCGCTTTCACTACGTTTAGGAAAGCCGCTGAGGCCGCCGTATTTACGGTTGGTGATAAAATTATCTCTGCGTCCGGTCAGGATTTTATGTCCGTAAGCCTGGTGGCCTACATCCCAAACCAGTTGGTCGTAGGGCGTATTGTAAACATAGTGAAGGGCAACAGAAAGTTCCACAACACCCAGCGAAGCGCCAAAGTGACCGCCATGCACACTAACGACATCGATGATGTATTGACGCAGTTCGTCGCATACCTGGTGAAGTTTTTCTTTTGAAACTTTCTTTAAATCATCTGGCGAATTAATGGCTTGCAACAACTCACCTGCCGGTATTTGCATGGACGTATGTTTAAGGGATAAAATTATTTCATTTTCGGGCAATAAATAGAATTGCCTTAATGCTTAACAAACCGAAAGGAAATAGGTTGGTCGTTATACAATGCGCCCCTTATTTGCAAATAGTAGATTCCAGCCGGTAAACCCGCAATATCCAGGGTATGGCTTGACTGTCCCCGGGCCAATTGCAAAACACCTTCTTTCATCGTTTTGCCGGATCCGGAATAGATGGTGTACGAAGTTTTTTTGGTTTCTGCCGCTATCAGTTGCAGATGCAAAACGTTGGTAGCTGGATTCGGCCATATTTTACTTATCGCTGTTGACTGGTTTGCGCTGACGACTGGCGAATAAAACTCCCGGCCACCTTTGGTCACAATTTTCAGCCGGAAAAATGCAGAACCATTGCCGGAGACTGACACCGAATATGCCTTAGTACCAACGATATCTGCCTTCTGCTCAACGTAATTATCTGCAAATGGAGCACCAGGCAAGGATTTTTGCAACACCACCGCCTGCAGGTTTTCCATGCCATGCAATTTCCATTGTAAGATATGATGGCTGTTTTGGTGTCCGGCGTAGCGGAAGTATTCTAACTGTACGGGCAATAAAGGGTAGCAGGGTAAAATAAAAAACTCGAAGGTTTTTAGATAACACCCGTTCCGGGACGAAACGGTCAGGCGGTAGCGACCTACCGGCAGGCTTTTCACTTCAATGAATGGCGCGGTGCTATCAACAAAGGTGGCATAGCTATCATTCATGTCAAAAATGCCATCCTCGTTGGTATCGGTGGCAAGGGTGTAGTTCATCGGAAATACCGTCGACATGTCAACATGCTCTACGTAAACGTCAACACGGCCGCCAATACTGGTACAGGCCACTGCATCCACCATGGAGAAATTATAGGTAATATCGGAGGTACGTCCGCCCCGGTTATTGCTGGCATTGGCGCTTTGCTGTGGGTCTTTCAGCCAGCCGCAGTCACCGTCCAGGACCCGTGCAAAAGAGTTTCCTCGTCCGGCCGACATGCCGAGTTGCTCATATACCACTGGCACCTGGTCAAGATTGAAGGTTTTCGGAGG
>DASVSM010000335.1:0-1529 GCA_036388115.1 Flavisolibacter sp. | reverse complement strand
TTGTGAAAAGCTCTTGCAGTGGCGTTCTGTCAAGTACTTGCTCCGCTCATACGCCAAGATCGTAGAGTCTGTCCATAGTTCATCTAATGGAATCTTACTTACTATTCTTTGTGCCTGCGTCATTGGAGTGTTTGAGGGAGTTGCGTGCAACAGTTTTATTGGCGTAACTTCTTGCCTCAAACTTAGTTCATTGTCAATACAGAATAAAGCATGGGCTTCAGGATTTACTTACAAAAAATTCTTCTCCTCCACCCCCTTATTAACCTTATAACTTTCATACGTTATCGTCACCGATCCCTTCTTATTTTTCTCCTTATCCTCCACCTTTTTTTCCCCGCCTTTTTCATATTCAAACGTAATGCCTTTGGGCAATTTGTAATCCTTTGTGTTGAACGAAAACGTTACTTTATCCGGCAGGCCCCAGGTTGTGTATTTGCCGTAAGCCATCTGCACTTCATACGTACCGCTTTCTTTGGTGGTAACAACTGCTTTGCGAATAACCGACTCCTTTTCATCAATGTATAAAGTAGAAAGAACAACATCACTGTTCTCGTCGGTTGGGATTAGTTTTAAAATAGTAGTGGCAATCGTTCCTACAGTGCCTTTGCCTGCCGGTACGGTTTGATAGGAAGTACCGGGCAGCAGCGAAGCCATGTTTACACTTACACCACCTTTGGGGAGAATAGAAATGCCGCCTGCTTTTTTTACTTTGAATTTGTTGGGCTTTTTAAAGTAGATGGTTACAGCAGATTCCGGAGCATTAATGAACGATACATCCAGCTTCATTTTTCCTGATGCCTCATAGTCCGTTACCTTGTCAAGTTTCGCTTTTACCTTTTGCAGAATAGCTTCTTCAGCCTGGGCAAAGGAAGATTGAGAGAAAAGAAAAATACAACAGAAAAGGAATAAAAATTTCATAGAAAACGATTTACGACAACACGTCTTTTTTCCGGAAAAAATAGATGGCCAAAGAAACAAAGAGAACAATGTGCAACACCAAAATGCCGGCTGACTTTAACACTTCCCGCACGTCAACGGGATTATCAAAAAAGCCTTTCCAGTTAAGCATGTGATTGGTAAAAAGAAAAGGCTTCAACAGGTTGAAAATCGGAATGTCCATGGTGGTTAAAATAGTCATCACAATCACTACGCTCATGGCAGCAATGATGGGCCCGATGCTGTTATCGGCAAACACCGAAAACAAAAAAGCCAGGGATGCAACCGTGATCATGGAAAGTGCTGCAAAACCGTAGGCCGCTGCATATCTCCATAACACATCACTGCTGTCGAGCAGAATGAACATATCACTTTTCTGCACCATCAGGTCACTGATGCCGAAGATGGCAATGGAACCCAATAAACCTAAAACAGCCATAAAGGTTAAGAGCATCAGGGTATAAATGGTGGCTGCCCAAAATTTGCTAAGCATCAGTGTTGTCCGGCTAATGGGTTTTGTTACCAGCAGGCGCAGGGTGCCCATGTTAGCTTCGCCCGCCACCACGTCGCCGGCTACCAGACAAATCAGTAGC
>DASVSM010000334.1:0-3458 GCA_036388115.1 Flavisolibacter sp. | reverse complement strand
ATGTGAACCTTATTGCTGCTCTTGTTCACCACGCTTTTCATCACAAAATCATCCGGCTTTTCTATGTTGTTTTCTTCCACATATTGGGCAATCACTTCAAGAAATGGTTTGCCATAACGAATAGCTTTGCCCTTGCTCACACCCTGGCACTTTTCCAGTTCTGCTGTTGTAATTGGGTACATTGTTGCCATTTCCTGCAAGGAGTTCTCCAGGAAGATAACAAATGGAGGCAGGTTCTTTTTCTTCGCTTCCTTCTGGCGAAGCTCTTTCAGCATCGTGAATAACTTTTCGTCCAGGGCTACGCCGGTTGCAGGCTCTTCGCCGCCTTCATCATCATCCTCGTTCGCATCTTCATAGAGGTTATTTAAGATAACCTGGAAGGATTTCGGTTTCTTGTAAAACTCTTCTCCTTTCTTCGTCAGTTTCAGCACACCGTATTCTTCAATGTCTTTTGTCAGGAAGCCTTCCAAAAGCATCTGGCGGATCAATGAGTTCCAGAAATGCTCTGATTGTTCTTTGCCGATTCCAAATTCTGCCAGAACATCATGTCGGAACATTTTCACCTGCGGTGACAAATAACCCGTAATGATTTTGACGGTGTAGTCAGTGGCAAAGCGTTCGTCCAGTGCTTTAATGGCTGTGATTGCTTGGATAACACTGTCTTTTGCTTCAATCCTTTCTTTCGGATGAAGACAGTTATCGCAAGCGCCGCAGTTTACATCAGGATATTCTTCCCCGAAATAACTCATGAGGATCTTTCGCCTGCAAACGCCACTCTCTGCATAAGAAACAGACTCGTTGATCAATTGAGCGCCTACTTCCCTTTCCGTTAACGGCTTGTCACGCATCAGGTGTTCCAGCTTGGAAACATCCTTGTGCGAGTAATAAAGAAGACATTTTCCTTCCAGTCCATCGCGGCCGGCACGGCCGGTTTCCTGGTAATAATTTTCAATTGATTTAGGAATGTTGTAATGGATCACAAAACGGATATCCGGCTTGTCGATGCCCATCCCGAAAGCGATGGTGGCCACAATCACCTGCATGTCTTCGTTCAGGAACTGGTCCTGCCTTTCTGAGCGCAGCTTGGAATCCAGCCCGGCGTGATAAGCCACTGCTTTAATGCCATTGGCCATCAGCATGTCGGCCAGTTCTTCCGTTGTTTTGCGGTTCAGGGTATAAATGATCCCGCTTTTACCCTTGCTCTGCACAATAAACCTGGTGATGCTTTTCAGCGTCTGGTCTTTTCTGATCTTCGGCAGAATTTCGTAATAAAGATTGGGGCGGTTAAACGAGGAAATAAAAATATTCGGATCACGAAGGCTCAGGTTCTTCACAATGTCGCTTTGCACTTTTGGCGTGGCAGTAGCCGTTAAGGCAACTACCGGCGAAGAAGGACTGATCTGGTCCATCATTTCCCGCAGGCGGCGGTATTCCGGGCGGAAATCATGTCCCCACTCGGAGATACAGTGTGCTTCATCCACCGCAAAAAAGGAAATCTCCAGGTCGGAGAAAAAGTCCATATTATCCTGCTTTGTCAGCGTTTCCGGGGCTACGTAGAGCATTTTGGTATTGCCGGATTTCAGATCATCATGAACTTCTTTGATCTCTTTTTTGTTGAGTGTCGAGTTTAAAAAGTGAGCAACATCGTCTTTACTGCTGTAACTACGCACCAGGTCAACCTGGTTTTTCATCAGCGCAATCAGCGGGCTCACAATAATGGCTACCCCAGGGCTGATCATGGCCGGAAGTTGGTAGCACAAACTTTTTCCACCACCTGTGGGCATGATCACAAACGTGTCCTTGCCGGCAAGAAGAGAATTAATAGCAGCCTCCTGTTGTCCTTTAAAATCTTTGAATCCAAAATGAGAAAGCAGCGCTTTTCTGAGTTCGGGGCCAGACTGTGTATTCGTTTTGGTTTTAGTAGTTCTGGTGGTTTTTGTTGCGGTTTTTTTAATCGTTGGCATCGTCAAAATCAATTTATGCTTTTAAAAAAGCTATTCCTTGGTAATTCCTTTTTGTCAGTACAGCAGGCAAGTAAAACAGCACCTAGGTTTTTTCGGCTATTTGTAAGATAAGAAAAAAGGCGGCTATGACACTGTTTTCACTGGGCTGTAATTGTAAGGCAAACGAATTTAACCCCTAAAAAAAATTTTGGCGGAAGAAAATAGTTAAAATGACAACTAATAACCGCGGATTGACAGGTTTAAACGGGGATTGACCAGATTGCTTATCGTTTCAGCTGTGGTTCTTTTTCCTCCATTCTTGGTAAAAGGCTATGATCCTTGAAGAGACTTTTGCGTTATCAAGCAAAAATCCTCCAAATCCTGCGAATCAGCGGTTATTTTTGCGGCCTTGAAAACGCTTGTGAACATACGGGAAGCTGCCATCAGAACCATTGAAATGGAAGCCGGTGCTATAAAAGACCTGGTAGGTTTGCTTGACGAAAGCTTTGAAAAAGGCATTGAAAAGATGGCTGCCTGCAAGGGCCGCATCGTGGTGAGCGGGATTGGAAAAAGCGCCATTATTGCGCAAAAAATTGTTGCCACCTTTAATTCTACCGGCTCCCCGGCTATTTTTTTACATGCTGCAGACGCTATCCACGGCGACCTGGGAATGATACAGCAGGAAGATGTGGTCATCATTATCAGCAAAAGCGGCGAAAGCCCGGAGATCAAAGTTCTCGTTCCCCTCGTCAAAAACTTCGGCAATTGTTTGCTCTCGATCACAGGAAACACCGCTTCTTACCTGGCTAAGAAATCAGACTTTATTTTCAACACAACGGTGCAGCAGGAGGCTTGCCCAAATAATCTTGCACCCACAACCAGCACCACAGCACAATTGGTGATGGGTGATGTTATGGCAGTGTGCCTCATGGAAAAGCGGGGATTCGCAATTGAAGATTTTGCCAAGCTTCATCCGGGCGGTACGCTGGGAAAGAAGCTTTATCTCCGCGTAGCGGACCTCTATATAGACAACGAAAAGCCCGAAGTGAAAGCCGATCAGTCGATCAAGGAAGTGATCATGGAAATGACAAGAACCCGGCTGGGTGTAACGGCCGTTACGGGCACCGACGGTAAATTAATGGGCATTATCACCGATGGGGATTTGCGCCGCATGCTGCAGAAAAGCGATAGCATCGGGCATATTCTCGCCAGGGATATCATGTCCTTTAACCCCAAAACCATTGAGCCTGGGGAGATGGCCGTGAATGCGCTGGATATTATGCGAAAAGGGGAGATTACACAATTAGTTGTTGCCGAAAATGATAATTACCTTGGCATCCTTCACCTTCACGACCTGGTAAAAGAAGGGCTGATTTAAACATGAATTTGAGTTACGAATCACACAAATTAAGAAACACTCTATAACACAGAATGAGCACCGAAGCAAACAAAAACACCTACGTAGCCATCATGGCCGGCGGTATTGGCAGCCGGTTTTGGCCAATCAGCAGGGTT
>DASVSM010000333.1:0-1767 GCA_036388115.1 Flavisolibacter sp. | reverse complement strand
ACGGATGATACCAACAATGTGATTCGCCTGACGGAAGAAGGAGTGGTATTTTTTTATTACTGCCTGATGGCTATTGCCATCGCTTCGGGTAATGCATGGTTGATTGGTATAGCCGCCGCTTTGTGTTTGCTGAGCCGTTTTGCCATTGTTGGGTGGCTGCCCTGTCTGGCTGTGTATTGGGTGATGAATAAGAAATACAGCCAATTGGCGAAGGCATTTATTTCAGGTTCTGCTGTAGTCCTTCTCCTGCTCATTATTCCTTTTGGATGGAGCCCTGTCCAGCTATTTATTTCGCTTCCTGGAAAATATATTGCACATGCGCAAACTGTCTGGAACACCTACCCGGAGCATTTCAACAACTCTTTAGGCATGGCTAAATTTTTCGGTAAAGATGGCGTTGAAGCACTTCATTATTGCCTGTTGATTACGACCTTTCTTGTGCCGCTGGTGTTTATCCTTTTCTTTCTTCTGCGAAGGAAACAGCAACGGGCAAACAACCTGTTATTGGCGTCGTTCAATCTAACACTAACGATGTTTTATAACTTTCTTGATGTGAGTTATCTGTACCTGTATTATACGCCGGTACTCGTTTCGCTGCTGATCGCGGGTTTCAGTTTATGCGCTCAGCGTGAAGATGAAGCAGATGAAAAACGAATGATCTCTTCAAGGTAAGTTCTTTCATTGCTTAGGCGTGGCACTTTGTGTTGGCCACCCAGTTTGCCTTTGCTGCTAAGCCAGGCGGCAAATGTTCCTTTTGGCAGTACGTTTACTTCGGGCAGGCGCAAGGCAATATCCTTGTGGCGTTTGGCTTCGTAATCGCTGTTGATGCTTTGCAGGCCTTTATCCATTTCAGCTACAAATACAGCTAAGCTTTCGGGTTCTTTTTCAAACTCGATCAGCCATTCATGAGCCCCGTTTCCGTGTTCGGAAAAGTAGATAGGAGCAGCCGTGTAATCGCTTACGGCAGCACCGGTTTTTTGACAGGCAATGGAAATAGCCTGGTCAGAATTGTCAACGATCACTTCTTCACCAAAGGCATTGATAAAATGTTTGATGCGGCCGGACACCTTGATGCGAAAGGGGTTGAGCGAAGTAAACTGGATGGTATCACCCACCAGGTACCGCCATAAGCCACCATTGGTAGTAATGACTGGCGCATAGTTTTTTCCCACCTCCACTTCATCCAGTTGGATGGTCTCAGGCGTTTCTTTTTCAAATTCACCTACCGGCATAAATTCAAAGAAAATTCCATGATCGCACATGAGTAACATGCCTTCTTCGTTCAGGTCGTCCTGTGCAGCAAAAAATCCTTCCGATGCATTGTACATTTCCATGTACTTAATAGGCGCACCAACCAGTTTTTCAAAATGCTGGCGGTAGGGAACAAAGCTTACGCCACCGTGCATGTATAGCTCAAGGCTTGGCCATACTTGCTTTATGTTGTCTTTGCCGGTGATTTCAAGAATGCGATTCAGCAGAACGATCAGCCAGGTTGGTACACCCGCCATAGAGGTTACATTTTCCTGTATCGTGCTTTGTGCCAGCTTTTCAATTTTTGCTTCCCATTCGTCCATCAGGGCAATAGACAAATCAGGCGTTCTTATCCAGTTGCTCCAGAAAGGAGAATTCTGTAAAATCACCGCGCTCAAGTCACCGTACTGAACATCTTCGTTAAACTGATTGATCTGGTGGCTGCCGCCAATGACCAGTCCTTTTCCTGTCAATAAATCACTGTCAGGGTTGGAAACATAATAGAGCGACAATACG
>DASVSM010000332.1:0-2612 GCA_036388115.1 Flavisolibacter sp. | reverse complement strand
CAAATGCATCCATCAGCATAAAGGCGCCGTTGTGGTGAAAATCATCGCCCATAAACCAGTCGGTGACAGGCGCCTGCGGACTTACTGCTTTCACCGCAGGGTGGCCGCTTAACGCTGCCATCGTTGCATAAAAGCCGGGATAGGAGATGCCGAATACTCCTACATTTCCATTGTTGTCCGGCACATTTTTCACCAGCCAGCCAACGGCATCATAAGTGTCGCTGGCTTCATCAATTTCCGTCCCTTTTTTGGTTGGGTTAAATGGCCGCACATCAACAAATTCGCCTTCGCTCATGTACCGGCCGCGGACGTCCTGCACCACCATGATATAGTTCTCCCGCATGTAAAGCCGGTGATAGCTGTTCCAGAAGGCGTCCGGAAAATTTGCTTCGCCGTAAGGTGCGGAGGAATAAGGCGTACGGCGCACCAGGATAGGGTGTTTCTCCGATTTATCCTTTGGGATATAAATGGCTGTGAAGAGCTTCTTTCCATCCCGCATCGGCACCATACGTTCCCACTTGATATAGTTTTCGCGGACCCACGAACTGTCGAGGGTATTGGTTTGTGCCATCAAAGCAAGAGAGCAAAAGCAGAAGAAGATAAAGAGTGCCAGTTTACGCATAGCGGGAAATTAGAAGCTTCTAAGTTATTGATTAATGATTAACGCTGGGCCGGACAAATAGGTATCGATCCCGGTTGTTTGTTTGAATGTCCGGAAGGCAAACAAAAGAGTTTAACAAGGGTGCCTCCTATACTAAGATTTTTAGTTCTGCCAATAGAAATGACGTAACTTGCCAATCAAAATTCATGGCATATCCTGCATCCATAATCGCACAGGCCTTTGTTCAAAAAGGCATTGATGAAGGAAACTTTGTCACGCAGATGAAGTTGCAGAAGATGGTCTTTTTTGCACATGGTTATCACCTGGCAAAATATGGCGAGCCGCTGGTAAGCGAAAAGTTTGAAGCCTGGAAATTTGGGCCGGTGGTCCAGGACATTTACCAAACCTATAAGCTCTATGGCAGCGATCCGATCATGGACACTTATTTTTTGCCAAAGCCGCCGGCTGATGCACGACAAAAGCAATTGAGTGAGGCCGCCCTGGAGGCCATTGAATATACATGGAAGGTGACGAAGCCGCTTTCGGCCAACCAGCTTTCGTACTGGTCGCACGTAGATGGCTCTCCCTGGGCCGCAGTGTACGATCCTGCTAAAAACTCCGCCATTCCCAACGAAAGCATTAAAGAATATTTTCAAAAACTTCTGTCTCGCGAAGAAGCATGAACAGGTCAATGAAATCGGTGAAACCGCCGGAGGAATTGCTGGCAGAATTCCAGGGAAAGCTTCAGGAACAATCCACTATTGTTAACAGCGACGAAGCCATCAGCGAAGAAAAGCAGGAGCTGGACGAAGGACGAATTCATGAATTGCAGAAGAAGGCCCTGGAGCTGCAACTACTGAAAGCACAGATCCGGAAATTTGAAGATGATAACGAAGGAAGGCGGGAATTCAGCCGGTCTATCTTTCTTGTGACGGTTATCTGGATGTTCCTGGTGCTGATGATCGTTCTTCAGTGTGCAAGAGGGAAGTGGGGCCTGTCGGATTCTGTATTGATTGCATTGATTACAACAACAACGGCAACGGTGATTGGGATCTTTATTATTGTAGCAAATTATTTGTTTAACAGGGATAAGTCGACGTAAGTGTTTGGGTGTTTTTCTGATTTCAGCAAACAATAACCATGTTTTTTTCGTGACTGGTTAAGGAACCAGACAACAATTTGTTGTCAAAAAACCAGGTTAAAAACGGCTTTGGCCCACAAGGTAAAAACCCTGACTTTTTACTTTTGCATCGTGAAAAAAGTGCATGAGAAGTACTTAAAGTACATAACGTTTTTCAACCAATGGAAAGCCTTAAATAAAGAAGACCGGGATATTCTTGAGCCTTACCTAAGTCAGCTAAAAAGAGAGTGGGAAAGAAGCGTCGAGGAGTTACGCCTTTCACCGACCGCTAAACGACCACACAGCCCATCAAGAGTGGAAGAGCAAAATAAAAGGCAGGATAACAGCGTGTGAGAGCCTGTGCGCCTATTTAACATAATATAAATTATAGGCACAATTATAAACTTTAATTCAGCCATTGTCGTCATTAAGACACTAATAAAAATATTCATTGCCTTACTGATCATGTTTCTTGCAGTGAAACGTTCAGCCTTCAAAAAAATAAAATCCAGATCAAATTGCTTAAAGCGTTAAACATGACGGAATGCCACAAAATGATATGGGTTCCCGCACCAGTCAAAAAGCTCAGCGATGCAGCACAAAAGTTAATCACCAACCAGACATGGGCTGCATCGCTTAATGTGAACAGCCTTCATATCCATTAGCGTTTGTAGTCTGCAGCCTGCTTAACGTCGGCTGGCATAGCCGGACCAGCAGCTGCCGGCTGTGGCGAAGATGATGGATTGACCGTTGAACTCACCTGCTGTTTAACGTCTTCCGGCTTTTGCCTTGCCCGGTAAAATTCCCTGAATATCAACCGTAAACTCTGGTCATACGTGAAATAATTGTAGATCCAATTGATGAAAACCATCAGCCGGTTTTTCACTCCCA
>DASVSM010000331.1:0-5903 GCA_036388115.1 Flavisolibacter sp. | reverse complement strand
CGCCTTTGATAGTTGATCATCATTGGGTGCTACACCGTGCCAGTTGTGGTCGTTCTCCATAAACTCTACGCCTTTGCCCATGATAGTGCGCATGATGATCGCAATTGGCTTTCCTTTTCCTACCAATGACTTGGCTTCCTCTAATGTGTGAACCACTTCGTCCATGTCATTGCCATTCATTTCCAACGTATGCCAGCCAAATGCTTCAAACTTCTGGCGAATGTTGCCAAGGTCGTTTACCTTATAAGTTGTACCATCGATCTGTTGTCCATTCCAGTCTACAGTGACCACAAGATTATCTACGTTTTTGTTTGGGGCAAACATGATGGCTTCCCAGTTTTGTCCTTCCTGTAGTTCACCATCTCCATGTAGCGTATAAACAACGCTTTGGTCATTGTTTAGTTTTTTAGCCAGGGCAACACCAATGGCTACGCTCATTCCTTGTCCTAATGAACCGGTGGCTATACGAACACCCGGAAGACCTTCATGGGTTGTCGGGTGTCCTTGTAAACGTGAATTGATTTTTCGAAAGGTTGCCAGTTCCCCGATATCAAAATAACCGCTGCGTGCTAAAACCGAATAAAAAACAGGGGAAATATGGCCATTTGAAAGAATAAAAACATCCTGGTTTTTCGCATCCATATCAAATGGCTGCGCTGTATGATGCATTACTTTAAAATATAGTGCTGTCAAAAGATCTGCGCAACCTAATGAACCTCCCGGGTGGCCGCTGGCGGACCCATGCACCATACGAACAATGTCCCTTCGAACCTGTGAAGCTATCTCTGTAAGACTTGGCATAGAATTTTTAAGATTGTTGAACCGCTAAAAGGAATCCTTCTTTATGAAAAGCGAATTGCAAAAATGCATTCTTTTTTATAATAAAAAATTTCCTTTTAACTTGTTACATTTGTCGGCAATCAAAGGTTGCATTGCAAAAGCCACGAATGAAAACTATATTTAACGTGTGAAAACTAATATTTAGTTAGTGAAAGACTTTCCTGAATGAAATTAATTTACACATTCCAAAACCCTTCTGCATGCAGAATCTTTTGTTAACCTCTGCTACTTTTTCATTTCTAATTGCCTTTTTGGCTATACCTGCTGTTATAAGAGTAGCCGATGAAAAAGGATTGTTTGATGTACCTGATTCAAGAAAACTTCATACAAAAGCTATAGCCTCGCTTGGTGGTGTGGGAATCTTTGTTGGTTTTTTTCTTTCGGTATTAATTTTTGTTCCTTCTCAGCACAACCCCGAAATACAATACATAATGGCAGCAGCATTGCTGACATTCTTTCTTGGAATAAAAGACGACATCCTGATTTTATCAGCGTCTAAGAAGTTCTTAGGCCAATTAGGAGCCGCTGCTATTGTTATTCATCTGGCCGGTATACGTATTGATAGTATGCATGGTTTTTTAGGAATTTATAATCTACCTGAGTTGGTTAGCTATCCGCTCACCTACATAACCATCGTGGTGATTGTTAATGCCTTTAATTTGATTGATGGCGTTGATGGATTGGCAGGGAGCCTTGGCATTCTAACAACGGGAGTTTTCGGCATCTATTTCATTATGGCTAATTTACCAGGTTATGCCATGTTATCGTTGGCCCTGATGGGTTCCTTAAGTGCTTTTTTGGTATTCAACTATCATCCTGCAAAAATTTTCATGGGTGACTCGGGTTCTTTATTGCTTGGGTTGATAAATGCTGTTCTCGTGATTAAATTTATTACTGTTGCCGACTCTGCCAGCGGTGGTTTTGCTATTACTTCTTCTGTAGCAATTGGCTTTTCTATTTTGATGATTCCACTGCTGGACACATTGCGGGTTTTCAGTGTTCGCATTGCAAAGGGCCGATCGCCCTTTTCACCAGACCGGAATCATATTCATCATCTGCTATTGGACCGTGGCTTTAACCACAGCCAGGTTACCCAGATTTGCCTGCTCATGAATGCCTTCTTTATTGCGTTGGCTTATTTTGGAAGATCAATCGGCTCCACTATTTTACTGACTTCTATGATTGCTGCTTCGTATGCCTTAATTGGAATTGTAAAATACTGGAAGAAACGTACGGTTTTAGTTGTAGCAAGCTCTTCTTTTCAGAACAAGAATGAGCAGCAGCACATCAATACCAACACAAAAGTCGTGGCTTTCAAAAATGAAGAAGTTGCTGTTGCAGAGCAATAAACTCCCTGCTGATTATTTTGTTCTTCATTAGATTTGCGCTAACAAAAAAGTAAACGTATGTCAGCAGAAGACGTGTCGTCAAATCTTAAGTTAGCCGAAGACTCCATGAAAAAGGCCATCAATCACCTGGAGGCCGAATTAGTGAAAATCAGAGCAGGAAAAGCACAGCCGCAAATGCTGGATGGGATTATGGTAGATTATTATGGTTCACCCATGCCTATCAACCAGGTGGGCAATATTTCTGTGATGGATGCCCGTACACTGAGCATTCAACCCTGGGAAAAAAATATGTTGCACCCCATTGAAAGGGCCATCATCAATTCCAATATTGGTATTAATCCGCAAAATGATGGAAACATCATCCGCCTCTTTCTTCCACCTCTTACAGAGGAGCGTCGCAGAGAACTGGTAAAGAGATGCCTGGGAGAAGGGGAACACACAAAAGTTGCTATCCGCAATATTCGCAGAGATGCGATTGAAAACATTAAGAAGGCACAAAAGAATGGTTTGAGTGAAGATGCGGCAAAAGATGCCGAAGAAGAAATGCAGGAACTGACCAACCGGTTCATTACTTTAACGGATAAGCATCTTGCATCGAAAGAGAAAGAGATCATGGTGGTTTAATCCCCCTGTCCCCCTAAAGGGGAGACTTAGGTCTGTCATACTCTTCATTTTCAACCTGTTTTAAAGAAGAATGATATTGTGATTACTGAATAACAGTATAAGGCGTACATGAGTGAAATGCAACAGACGATCTATAAAAGAAAAAGCTGGCTACAAAATAGCCAGCTTTTTCTTTTATAAGGATTGAAAGATGTAAATCTCTACAACCTAAGTCTCCCCTTTAGGGGGACAGGGGGATTACTTATTGGCCAGGTACACACCACCCAAAATAATTCCCAGGCAGCCTACTTGCAATAAGCCCACATTTTCATTGTCAAGAAATCCCCAGAACATGGCAACAACCGGGATAGCATAAGTAACCAGGGAGGCAAACAAGCCTCCCGCTTTTTTTATTAAAGCATAAAAAATTACGGTTGCAGCAGCACTTCCAAATAAACCCAGCGCAGTTACCGCTAAAATGCTCTGATGATTTTCTTCGGCCGATAAATTAATAGGATTAAGCCAAAGCACAACAGCAGTAGGGATCACTAAAAAGCCAACGGAGACAGTTGACATTTTAAGCGGGTCCAGTCCTTTGAGATAGGTGCCCGCAAGGTTTACATTCAATCCATAGAAAATGGTGGCTAACAGTATCAGCAATATGGAACCCATGCTGCCGGCAGTTACAGGCCCTTTTAAAAGACTTAATATCAAAAGGCCCGCAAAACCGATCATCACGCCAACAATTTTTTTTGCCTGAATCGTTGTTTTAAAAAATAAAGCGCCAATCAGAATCACAAATATGGGAGTCAGGGAATTTAGGATGCCGGCCAACGAACTTTCGGTTTTCTGCTGTATGGCGAGGCTGAATAAAAAGGCGGGGAACAGGTTACCAAGTAAACCGGATAGCAGAACCAGCAAAATCTTTTCTTTTGGAAGTTTCCTTATATGAAATAAAGCGAAAGGAAGAAAAACAATGGCCGCGGAAAAAATTCGAAGTGCACCAATCTGCAGACCGGTAAGCTGCTTTGTGCCTTCTTTAATAAGTATAAAGGAACTGCCCCATATCAATGCAAGCAAAATAAAAAGTGCCCAGCTAACCGTCTTCTGTCCATTCATAATTTGCAAAAGTGCAGAAGCTTTGTAATTTACAGGAATCAATTTTATATGGACTTGTTGAAAGGACTTTCTACCAGGGCGCCTCAGGAACTGAATAAAGAAACAGTAAAAGAGCAAACAGCCATCATTAAAAAAAGGCTGGACGAATTGCAAAACCTGCTTTATGCAGAAGGCAAACATGCAATTTTAGTTGTCATTCAGGGCATGGATGCCAGTGGCAAAGACGGTGCAATAAAAAATGTATTCGGCGGGCTTAATCCGCAGGGCATTTCGGTAACGTCCTTTAAAGCACCTACGGCAGAAGAACTCGGTCACGATTTTCTTTGGCGTATTCACCGGCATACACCCGCCAAAGGAATGATCCAGGTTTTCAACCGCAGCCACTACGAAGATGTTCTAATCACCCGTGTGCACGGCTGGTGCAACGATGAAACAGCCAGAGAGCGTTTTGAAGCAATCAATCATTTCGAGAAACTACTTAAGGATGGGAACAGCACGCATATCCTTAAATTTTATCTTCATATCTCACCAAAGGAACAGCAGGAGCGTTTAAAAGAACGCGTGGAAAACCCGGCAAAGGCATGGAAGTACAATGCAAATGATTTTGAAGAAGCAAAACGATGGGAAGATTACATGAAAATGTATGAAGATGTTTTCCGTTATTGCAATGACCCGTCCTGGGTACTTGTTCCGGCCGATCAAAACTGGTACAAGGAATATATCATTGCAAAAACATTAGCCGATACTTTGGAAGGCCTGAACATGCAATATCCTCCGTTGAAAGGCGGAGCAAAATAACGCATCGTTTCCACAATAGTTTTGCCGGGAACCAAAATTTATCCGTTATGGGATTTGTCAAAGAATTCAGAGAATTTGCATTAAAAGGCAATATTGTCGATCTGGCCATTGCTGTTATTATCGGCGCTGCTTTTGGCGCCATTGTTTCTTCCCTTGTTGATGATATCATCACTCCCTTACTCTTAACACCTGCCCTTGAAGCTGCCGGTGTTAAAGATCTTGACAAGCTTACGTGGGGAGCAGTGAAGTATGGAAACTTCCTTGCTGCCGTTATTAAATTTGTAGTGATCGCACTGGTATTATTTTCTCTTATTAAAGCCATGAACAGCCTGAAACGCAAGAAGGAAATACCGGTGTCTGCAGCGCCGCCGGAATACTCGTTACAAGAGAAATTGCTAATGGAAATCAGGGACTCCCTGAAGAAATAACTTTTTGTAAATAACCCCTATCTTTGGCGACACCCCATTTTCAGGGGCAGGTATTCATAAACCAATTCAAACTGAAATGAGACGTTTTTCCTTTCTCCTTCTGACGTGTGTCGTAGCATTGGCTGCATCTGCCCAAACCACTAAGCAAAAATCGGCAACCGCGTTTAAAACCGGTGGGATGATCACCTTAATGGGTGGACAAAGCGGGACCCGCAACTGGGCGCCTGCCGGCGAGGAAAAGTTCTCTTTAACTGCTTACGGCAATCTTCAATTATGGGCCAACAAAGACTGGGGTAAGAATAAGTGGACCAACAATCTTGAACTGGCTTATGCATTGATCAATACTACTTCAAATGGCGTGCGGAAGATCGATGACAAGTTTGACCTTTACTCAAAATACAGCCGTACCAGCGGCAGCCGGTTTGGATGGGGTGTTGTTGGAAATTTAAGGACACAGTTGGTAAATGGCTATGACTATTCAGAGTCAGTTCGCAAACGCATCTCCGGTTTCTTTGCTCCTGCTTATATTGTATTCAGTCCTGGCGTTCAGTACACATCAAAAAACAATTCATTGAATCTGCACATAGGTCCTGCGGCACGATGGGTAGTCGTTACCAACTCACCTTACAGTCTCGTGTACCAGGGCGGAGAAAAGCCGGATGGTACGATTGAAAGACCATTGGCATCACTGTATGGCGTAAATCCGCAGCGGGAAGTGCGCTTTGAAACAGGCCTTTACTTTTCAGGCATGTTCAACAAGGAAATT
>DASVSM010000330.1:0-8048 GCA_036388115.1 Flavisolibacter sp. | reverse complement strand
ACTTCGATTACCTCGTTGGTGCCAGATTGCAGGGTTTTAACCAGTCGGTAAATATTACGGATGCCCCCGTCATTGTTTGTGAAGGCGACGAATACCCGGCAAGCGTGGTGGAAAAGCGTCCAAAGTTCCATTTCCTGGCCCCACACATTGCGGTGCTTACCGGCATTGCCTGGGATCATATCAACGTGTTCCCCACTTTTGAATTTTACCTGGAGCAGTTTGTCATCTTCATTAATAAAATTGAAAAAGGTGGCCATCTCATTTACAACGAAACGGATGTTACCTTAAAAGAATTAGTAGAAAAGAACAGGCGGGACGACATTCATTATCATCCTTATGCCGTTCCCCAACATATTATTGCAAACGGCGTAACAGAGGTTACCATTGATGGTGTGCAAACTGAATTAAAAGTTTTCGGTGCACACAATCTTTTGAACCTTCATGCGGCCTGGCTTGTTACAAAAAGGTTGGGAGTTGATGCGGCTTCTTTCGCACAAGCCATTGGTACTTTTACCGGCGCTGCCAAACGGTTGGAATTAATCGCTAAAAACAATTCCACTGTTTTCTATCGCGATTTTGCCCATGCACCTTCGAAAGTAAAAGCAACCATTCAGGCGGCAAAAGAACAATTCCCGCAGAAAAAGTTGATCGGCGTATTGGAACTTCACACCTATAGCAGCTTGAACGAAACCTTTATGCAGGAATACAACAGTGCATTGGAAGCGGCAGATGAAGCAGCCGTCTTTTACAGCAAACATGCACTCGAACTAAAGCGTATGCCGGAACTGAAAAAAGAAGCCGTGAAGGCAGGCTTTGCAAAAGATAATTTAGAAGTCATTACGGACCGGCCACATTTGGAAAGTTGGTTGAACGGACAGGATTTCAGCAATGCGATTGTTCTTTTTATGAGCTCAGGAAATTATGATGGTTTGGATGTTGTGCAGTTCAGCGAGAAGATCACCACCGCAGCCGAATAATTTATCACCCCAAGTAAGCAAAACTTTTACCTTTACCGCCCTTTAAGCAAGCCCGAAATGTTACAATTAAGAAAACCGCTAGCTGTTATTGATATCGAGGCCACAGGTTCAAACGTCACTACCGACAGGATCGTAGAAATTGCTGCTGTGAAATACCTTCCCGATGGCAATCGTACCGTTAAAAGAAAGATCATCAACCCGCAGATACCAATTCCTCCTTCCATTACAGATATCCACGGCATCACCGACGACATGGTGAAAAATGCGCCAACCTTTAAACAGGCGGCCCATGAGATCAAACAGTTCCTGGATGGCTGCGACATTGCCTGCTACAATGCTTACCGTCTTGACATGCCAATGCTGATGGAAGAATTCATTCGGGCCGACGTGGAGTTTGATTTAAAAAGCCGCCGGATCATTGATGTGCAGAAGATCTTTCATACTATGGAACAGCGAACGCTTGCTGCGGCGTATAAATTCTATTGCAACAAGCCGTTGGAAGATGCGCACAGCGCTGAAGCGGATGCAGCAGCTACGGCGGAGATTTTGTTTGCACAGGTCGAAAGATATCCGCAGCTTGGCAACAACCTGGAAAGTATTGTTAAAGCAGTAGGAGAGGAGAATATTATTGACTTTGCCCGTCGTTTAGCCTATGATGAAAAAGGCGTGGAAGTTTTTAATTTCGGAAAACACAAAGGCCGCCCGATTGCTGATGTACTGAAAGCCGAACCGCAGTACTACGACTGGATGATGAAAGGTGAGTTCCCCATGAATACCAAACAAAAGCTAACGGAGATTTACACCCGCATCATGCTGAAAAAACGCTTAAGCTAATCGTTCGTGGAGAAACTTGTCATTATACCTACCTACAACGAAAAAGATAACATTGAAGCCATCCTTCAGGCGGTTTACAATTTGCAGGATGACTTTCATGTATTGGTGATAGACGATGGTTCTCCCGATGGTACAGCCGATATCGTTCGCAGGCTTCAACCAGGCTTCAACAACACGGTTTTCCTGGAAGAACGTACAGGAAAGCTGGGGCTAGGCACCGCTTATATCTACGGTTTCAAATGGGCCACAAAAAGAGGGTATCAGTTCATTTTTGAAATGGATGCCGACTTCTCCCACAATCCGGCAGACCTTCCCCGCTTATACCAGGCCTGCAAACACGGAGGCGCCGATGTTGCTATCGGTTCACGCTACGTGAAAGGTGGCGGCGTTTACAACTGGCCGAAGAACCGCATTGCGCTATCCAAAGGTGGCTCACTTTATACCCGCATGATCCTCTGGACGCCGGTTGCCGATCAAACAGCCGGTTTTGTTTGCTGGACCAAAGAAGTGCTGGAAACAATCAACCTCGATGAAATTCATTTTGTAGGATATGCCTTTCAGATTGAAATGAAATTTGCCGCCTGGAAGCTTGGCTTCAAACTCAAAGAAGTTCCTATTCAGTTCACCGATCGCCAGTATGGCGAGTCCAAGATGAACACCGGTATTGTAAAAGAAGGAATACTGGGTGTGTTGAAACTTCGCTGGTTCAGCTTCTTCACCAATTACAGAAGGCGGGTAAAAAGCAAGATCACGGCTCCGGTGGAGAAAACAGCCTGATTCAGTTTGAGGTTTGGGGTTTGGGATTTGGTGTTGTCGTGATAGTGCTAGTCTTCTCTCTTCTCCTTTCCTCCTTTGCTCTGTGCGGATATTTTTTTTGGACCAGAGGCCGGAATATCTATTAAGCGTTTGTTGCGTCGCACAGCGTATACGCTTTGTAAATCTATTGAGCTTAGCTTACTTGAACACTGTTATTGTTTCTTTTACTCTTTGCGTAAACCCACCCCAACGTTTTACAGAAAAGCCTTTTCCTAAACTCGCCCCTCCGGGGAGGGGACGGTCGTTTATAGTAGAATCTCTATCCTACGATCACATCTCCTCCCTGGAGGGGCGACCTAAGAGATGGTTGTAGTTTGAGACTTTGGGGTGGGTTTACGCAAAGGAGCACAAAGAACACGGCGAACCACAACGAACACGAAGGTGCGAGGCTGCTCAAAGGGGCATGATACCTAAACAACGCTTTGTGCCCTTTGTGCTCGGAGTAAAGTTCAATCAGGTTCAGGAAAATGAATTCTTACTCTAACAATGTCCTTCACTACATGCAATACCCTTTCATCACTGGTCATTATAACTGCTTTCAATTCTTTTCCAGCTGATTCTTTTAATACTGTCCAGCAGCAGCCACGAAGCAATGATAGACAGCACTGCACAAATAGCAATCGCCGGTAAAATAGAATAGATAAGAAAATGCCCGAATGCAATCACACCCGAACAAAAAAGCACCAGCAGTCCCCTGAAAAAGCTTCCGGTTTTTGTATTGGTGCTTTGCTGCAGGGAGAACGGAAAATATTTGTTTCCGGCATATACCAAAATCGCTGCAATCAATATTTCATTGAATAAGCCAAAAATGATGTTTGGTAAAACTTTCGGGCCAATGAGTGCCAAACTGGCTACTGTTATAACCACCACTATCGGAATATAAAACTTCAAGATAGCAGCCTTCGCTGCACCCGAAATAATCTCACCCGGCTTCTCTACCGGGCTGGTATAATAGATCCACGCAGCTTTAAATTTCTCCGAATAGATGATTTGCCCAATCGCCATCATCAGCAGAAAGCTGGTAAAATAAATGGCACCTAAAACCATAAATTTTGCCATGACCGATTCAGCCGCCAGGTCGGCCAGTGAAATACTCCGGCTGTTAAAAAATAACACAACTACGTATACCAGCATATAGCCAATGGAGGGATAAACCTTTACTTTAAAATCGCGGCTGCGGGAGGTCATTCTCCACGTAAATAAAAAGCCTGCTTTTTCAGCACTGCTTTTCGTAAACAATTTGCCAAGGTGGCCGGCATAGGATCTTCCTTCAGTTCGTTTTTTTACCTGCGTTGCCTGTGGTGTAGCAGTGCTGCTGTTCAGCAAAGCCAGCTTTCTGTTGAATGATGGCGCCAGGTAACGAATGACAACCAGGATGCAGACAAACGGAAAGGCCAGGCCGGCAATTGCCAATATGATTTGTTCTGCACTTCCGTTCAATTCAAAAAGCACCTGCCAGCTATTGGCCATCCAGTACAGGGGATAAACGATGATGCCTGTCTGTGATGAGATGAAAAAATCATCCAGGTCCATATTACGTATCATCCGTGGAAATAGCTGATAGCTTCCGTACATCAGCACGGCAAAGAATATCTGCACGTAACTGATGATGGATTGAAAGCGTTGTGGCGTAGTAAATTTTAAAATAACAATGTAAAGCGCATTAATAAAAAAGATGGAAGAGGCAGCAGTCAACAACACCAGGAACAAGAAAAGTAAGGCAGCGTAAAAACCATATTCAACTGCCATATAGCAGATGCCGGCGAGGCTCATGGGCAGCACAATCTTGCACAGGTGAATAAAAATATGCAGCAGCCTGGCTACCACAAACGTCCTGTCGTTTACCGGCTTGGGAAGAATGATATAATTGTCGCGTACATCTATCAGGACCGATGTAAAATCGGAGATCAGCGTTAACGACAACATGAAAAAGAAAAGCGTAAAATAGAAGGTCAGGTGAGTGATCACATCATCACCGATAGAAAAAGCAAGCAGGTAAACAAACCCCACAAGAGCACTCATCAGCATTGTCCCCAAGGTGGCCAGCGAAACCTGTTTTTCTTTATTTCTTCTTGTTTGCTGGAGCGAATTCGGCCGCCTGTCATCCATGATCAGTTTCGTGGTAACAATGCTGTTCAGCTTCACCACATCCACCCCAATACTTCTATAAAACGAAGAAGGCAACAGCGCCAGTTTTAAAAATGCTTTATTGATAATGTTCATGTTAAAGGCTCTTGTTACCAATTAAATTATTAACGAATTAACCGATTAACTCTCCAGCGCTTTCATCAACGCATCAGCCGAAAGCGAAAGAGCATCTTTCCCGGTAAGGGTGGCGAACATTTTTTCAAGGCTTTGGTCGCCGTGCAGAGCCCTCAATTCTTCTATCGTTCCATTGGCAACGATCCGTCCTTCGTCAATCAATACAATGCGGTTGCTCACTCTTTCTACCACATCCATCATGTGACTGCAATAAAATATGGTCTTGCCTTCTTTAGCCAGCTTGCTGATCAGTTCTTTGATGATGATAACACTGTTGGCATCCAGGCCACTCAGCGGTTCATCAAGAATAATAATATCCGGGTTGTGGAGAAGTCCGGACGCCAGCAATACCTTTTGCCGCATGCCTTTGCTGAAGCTGTCCATCCGCTGGTTAATATTGGCGCCCAGGTCAAAGGCTGCCATTATTTTAACGATGCGGTCCGCACATACTTCTTCATCCATTCCATACAAGGCACCTGAGAACTGCAGGTACTCCATTGGTGTCAGCACGTCATATAACTCCGCCAGCTCGGGTACATAGCCGATAATTTTTTTTACCTCCAGCGTTTGCTTTTTTACATCGTAACCCTTGATGGTCACTTCTCCTTCATAGTCGGTGAGAAGGCCGCACAGCACTTTTACCGTGGTGCTTTTACCGGCGCCGTTTGGCCCGATGTAACCAATGACTTCGCCGGGGAAAACCTCCAGATTAATATCTTTTAGTACATGCTTAGGTCCATAACTTTTAAACAGGTTCTTAATGCGTATGATCGCTTCCATTCCTGCATATTACATCAAAAAAAGGGAGGAAATAAAGTGGTGCTGATTAATTTTCCTTCCCGTTCTTTGCCCCAATGAAAAAGGCATTGCTGCAACTGCATACGGCCGTTTTTTTATGGGGGTTTACGGGTGTGTTGGGAAGGACGATTACGCTTGATTCAACCATGCTTGTGTGGTGGCGGCTGCTCATTACAATGATCTCTCTCTGGGTATTCTACACCATCCAGGGAAAAACAAGAAGCATCAACTGGAAAGCCGGCCTTGTCATTTCTTTGATTGGTACTGTGCAGGCCCTGCACTGGGTCACCTTTTATGCCAGTATCAAATTAGCCAATGTTACTATTGCCCTCACCTGTCTTTCCACCACCGCGTTACTGGCGTCGTTAATAGAGCCGCTGATCTTAAAAAAGCGCTTTGATGCCGTTGAGATTTTACTTGGTTTTTTTGCCATTGCCGGTATCCTGATCATCTACAATACGCATCTTCAATTTTCAATAGGTATTGTTGTTGGATTGATCTCTGCGATCCTTACCGTTTTTGTTTCCGTGCTAAATAAAAAGATCATTGATAATTTCCAGCCGGAACAGATCACACTCTACCAGTTGACAGGGGGATTTGTCGGGCTGTCTGTCTTGCTTCCGCTCTTCCAGGTTTTGTTCCCGGAAACTTGGTCCTTGCCAGGGGCCTGGGACTGGTTATGGCTGGTTATTCTAAGCTGGGTTTGTACTATCCTCACCTTCTTTTTATACATCCGTTCTTTAAAAAGCATTTCCGCCTTTACCATGAACCTGACCCTGACCCTTGAACCTATTTACGGGATCATTCTTGCCTTCATTATTTACAAGGAGAATAAGGAAGTAAGCCAGTGGTTTTATGTGGGCTTTGGGCTCATTGCTATTGCTGTACTTTTTCACATGTGGCGACTGCTGAAACCAAAGCGCCAGAAATCACTTGCCGAATAAGTTTCCTTTTTTATATTTATTCCTTTCAACCACCAGATATGAAATTCCTTCTTTCTCTTTTGCTCCTTTCTTCCTTTCAACTCTTTGCCCAAAAAAAGCCGCTCGATCATACGGTTTACGATAGCTGGCAAAGCATTGGCGAACGTTTGATCAGCAACGATGGCAAATGGGTCGTTTACACTGTGAATGTGCAGGAAGGTGATGCCAATCTGTTTGTTCAATCAACAGACAATGTGCAGAACAAACGGCAGGTGCCCCGTGGCTACAATGCGGTGATCACAGATGACAGCCGCTATGTTGTTTTTCGTATCCGCCCTTTTTACAAAGACACACGGGACGCCAGGATTAAGAAAAAAAGGGTGGAAGACATGCCAAAAGATTCGATAGGAATTGTGGAACTGGGCAAAGAAGGCATTGTAAAAGTTGCCAAAGTAAAAGGCTACAAAACGCCTGAAAAAGCGGCCGGTTGGGTGGCTTATCACAAAGAAAGGGATCCGGCAACGGTTCGGCCTTCTGCGCAGCCAACACAAAAAACAGTGGATAGCCTGCGACTGAAAATTGATTCATTAACACAGTTGGTTGTACAGTTAAAAAATATAAAGGGTGGCAGTCGCGATGGCGAAGATGCAGATGAAGAACCTGGTACTGCAACGCCTGCTGATTTGGGAAGTGACCTTGTTTTACGAAACCTTCAAACGGGTAAAGAGAGAACCTTTAAAAACGTAACCGATTATTCGTTTAATAAATACGGACAAAAGCTTGCGCTGAAATTTGCAAAAGCACCGAGAGACAGCAACAGTAAAATGGCTGTTGCAGTTTTTGATCTGAAAGCGGAAAGACTGGATACGATCCTAAAAGGCGGAAACGATTTCAGGGGCTTTGCCTTTACAGAAGACGGGAGCAAACTTGCTTTTGTTGCCGAACGTGACACGTCCACAAAGGCGCTGCAAAAATTCTATGGTTTGTATTTGTACAGGGATGGAAGCGAAGGGGCCGACCTGCTGGTTGATAAAAAAACGGTAGGAATGGAAATGGGGATGACGGTCAGTGAAAACGGAACGATCAGCTTCAGCAAAAGCGGTAACCGGCTGCTATTTGGTACAGCACCGATTCAGCCCCCAAAAGATACTACGCTGATTGATATTGACCTTGTGAAGCTTGACATCTGGCACTACAAGGACGATTACCTGCAAACGCAGCAACTTTACAATTTGCAGAATGAATTAAAGAGAAGCTACCTGGCAGTTTACGATTTTACGCAAAACAAACTGCAGCCGGTAGGTTCACCCGGTTTGCCTTCCGTTGTTCCGGTAAATGAAGGAGACGGTCGTTATTTTGTTGCCACAACAGATACGGGCAGAAGAGTAGCCGGTCAATGGACAGGTAATACCCTTGATGATATTTATGCGGTCGACAT
>DASVSM010000329.1:0-3268 GCA_036388115.1 Flavisolibacter sp. | reverse complement strand
CGTGGAAGCAAAAGGAAGATCAGCATTCTGTTTCATGTCAAGGTTAGGGGCAAGAATGGAACCAATAGGGCCTGCCACTGCGTTGTGATAACTGTGCCCGCCGCTTCTTCGGTAAACCGGGCAGGTATTGAAACAAGCCGCACACCGGATGCATTTCAGCGAGCCGCGGAATTCTTCTCTTCCCAACTGTTTTGTGCGTCCATTGTTCACAATCACAATGTGCATCTCCTGCCCGTTCTTTGGCTGATGAAAATGGCTGGAGTAAGTCGTGATGGGTTGTCCTGTTGCACTTCTTGCCAGCAACCGCAGAAACACGCCCAGATGTTCCGCCTTCGGAATGATCTTTTCCATACCCATGCAGGCAATGTGCACCTTGTTGGCATGCACACCCAGGTCGGCATTGCCTTCGTTTGTGCAAATTACAATACCACCAGTTTCGGCAATGGCAAAATTGACACCCGTGATGGCCGCATCAGCCGTAATAAATTTTTGCCGCAAAACATTGCGGGCAGCCCTTGTCAGGTACACCTCATCCCGGTTATCTTTTTCGGTACCAATATGCTGGTGAAACGTATCGCTGACATCTTCTTTTTTTAAATGAATAGCCGGCAGCACGATATGACTCGGTTGTTCTTCTCTCAATTGAACAATGTACTCGCCCAGATCGGTATCCACCACGGACATGCCCTGGTCCCGCAGGTAATGATTCAACTGGCATTCCTCCGTAAGCATCGACTTGCTCTTTACTACGTTTTTTACACCATGCTTTTGTAAAATGGAATGAATAATTTGGTTGTGTTCAACACCATCTTCGGCCCAGTGAACCTGCACGCCATTAGCTTTTGCTGCCGTTTCAAACTGCAGCAGGTATTCGTCAAGCCTGGAAAGTGTATGTTCTTTTATTCCGGAAGCGGCTTCGCGAAGGGCTTCCCATTCGTTGATGCCATGCGCAGCCTTGTCGCGTTTGGCCCTTACAAACCATAGCGTTTCATCGTGCCAGCGGGCCCGTTGTTTATCGGTTAAGAACGCGGTAGCGGCTTTACTATGTTCTACGTTGGATGTGTTCATTGCGCATTCAGTATTTCGGCAAGATGAATGGTTTTAATGCGGCTTTTTTTGCGCTTTAAAATTCCTTCGAGATGCATGAGGCAACTGGTATCGCCACCGGTAATATAGGCAACTCCATTCGCTTCGTGTTCCTCTACCCTATCGGCGCCCATCGCTACCGAAACAGCTTCTTCGGTTACGCAAAATGTACCGCCGAAACCGCAGCATTCATCCACCCTTTTCGGCTTTACCAGTTGCAGTCCTTTTACACCTTTTAATAACTGTTCGGCCTTTGAAAAAGGTGGTTCTACTTTTTCCGACATGGAGGCAAGTCCCAGCATGCGCTGCCCGTGACAACTGACATGCATTCCCACCTTAAAAGGAAACGAAGCATTGATGGAATCTGCTTTGAGAATGTCGGTTAAGAACTCCGTGAGTTCATAAATTGAACGGCGGATGTGTTTTGCTGCTTCGATGTTTTTCTCATCGTGCAAATGTTCTTTGATATGCAGCACGCAACTGCCCGATGGCGCCACGATATAATCGAAACCGGAAAAGTTCTTTATAAAATTGTGGTTGCAGCCATGGGTGAGCGAAGCAAACCCGGAGTTGGCCATCGGCTGTCCGCAACAAGTCTGATTGGTGGGATACACCACATTGCACCCAAGCTTTTCGAGTAACTGCAAGGTGGCAACGGCAACGGCCGGATAGAACTGATCGATATAGCAAGGCACAAACAAGCCAACCTTCATCAAGCGGGATTTTCACAATAATAAGACAGGAACGGTAAAGGCTGTTCTGCTGCGTCCTGTTCCGTAAATGGCATCCTGAAGAAAATGGCGCCCGCATGAATGGATCCTCACTAAATTTCAGGCTGCTGCAGGATGGTTCAATCCGACAAATCCGGAATTTCCATAAATAAAATGGCTGAAAAGAAATTGATGATGGATTGGCGTGTTTCATGTTAATTCGCACAGCAGAATACGAATAGCACTATTAATGCAACAAAATCAAAAGACGTATAAAGCCTTCCTTTTCGACCTGAATGGAACCATGATCGATGACATGCACTATCACATTCAGGCATGGCATCGCATTCTGAATGCCCTGGGTGCCGACATCAGCCTGGAGCGGACAAAAGAAGAATGTTACGGAAAGAACCACGAACTGCTGGAACGCATCTTTCCCGGTATTTTTACCGAAGAAGAAAAGAACAGAATGAGCCTGGAAAAAGAGGCAGCCTACCAAACCGAATTTAAGCCACAACTGAAATTTATAGATGGCTTCAAACCGTTTTTACGTGCAGCGCACGGGCAAGGTATAAAGACAGCCATCGGTTCTGCGGCCATTGGTTTTAATATTGACTTTGTGGTGGACGGATTGGCCATCCGTCAACTCATTGATGCAATCATCAGCGCTGATGATGTAAAGAACAGTAAACCGCATCCCGAGACATTTTTAAAATGTGCGGAAGCCCTGTTGGTTGCACCGGAAGACTGTCTTGTATTTGAAGACGCACTGAAAGGCGTGGAAGCCGCTCAAAATGCCGGCATGGATTGCCTTGTAATTACCACGATGCATTCCGCAGATGAATTTTCCGCATATAAAAATATTGTCGGTTTTATTGAGAACTACAACTCCTCACAACTAACTCGCTTGTTATGGCAGAAAGAAAAAGTTTAGAAGAATCCTACGTGATTGGTGTGGATTACGGCACCGATTCGGTCCGTTCCATTATTGTCAATGCTGCTGATGGTGTGGAAGTCGCTTCTTCGGTTTTTTACTATCCCAGGTGGAAGGCCGGCAGCTATTGCAATGCTTCTATCAACCAGTTTCGCCAGCATCCATTGGATTATGTGGAAGGGCTGGAAACAACGGTCAAGGATTGTCTGCAAAAAGCAGGAACTGCGGTTGCCCAAAAAGTAAAAGCGATTTCTGTTGATACCACAGGCTCTACTCCCGTTGCCGTGGATAAAAGCGGAACACCGCTGGCACTGCTACCGGAGTTTAAAGAGAACCCCAATGCCATGTTCGTTTTGTGGAAAGACCACACCGCTACCAAAGAGGCTACGGAGATCAATACCCTGGCCGAAAAAGGGGAAACTAATTTTCTAAAATTCGTTGGCGGCATTTATTCTTCCGAATGGTTTTGGGCAAAACTGCTGCATGTGCTGAGAGAAGATGAAGCAGTAAGGGCTGCCACTCATTCATGGGTGGAGCA
>DASVSM010000328.1:0-3242 GCA_036388115.1 Flavisolibacter sp. | reverse complement strand
TTGTGTGGAATATAATCAGACTGTGGCATGTCTTCACCAAATGCAAATTGCAGCACTTTCATTCCTGGCAAACGAAACTCATCTCTAAGGTCCAGCACATCCTGGTTGATGTCGCCAAGGTCTTCTGCCACGAATGGAAGTTGTCCTAATTCCCTTTCCATCACCCGGAAAAGTTCTGAACGTGGCCCCGGTTTCCATTCGCCTTTCTTTGCCGTTTTTTCACCGGCCGGAACATCCCAATAGGCTTCAAAAGCACGGAAATGATCAAGACGCACAAGGTCAAACAATTCAATGTTTTTTCGCAGCCGTTCTACCCACCATTTGTAGTTCGTGTCTTTCAATGCGTCCCATTTAAAAACAGGCATTCCCCACAACTGCCCTTCGGCACTGAAGGCATCCGGCGGCACACCGGCCATGCCTGTCTGTTGGCCATTGTCATCTACGGCAAATATTTCCCGGTTGCTCCACACATCCGATGAATCATACGAAATGTAGAAAGGCATATCGCCGATGAACCGGATGTTGCGGCTGTTGCAATATGCCCGCAGCTCATGCCACTGCTTTGCAAAAATGAACTGCAGCCATTTTATTTTTTGCAGTTCTTTTTTATGCTTGTCGCTATACCTTTTTAAAGCTTCAGCATCACGGAGCTTGAATTCATCCGGCCAGTCAAACCATGGTTTACCCTCCTGTTGTTTTTTCAATAACATGAATAGCGCAAAATCATCCAGCCATTCTTTTTCTTTTTTCGAATACTGTTTGAACTCATCGTGAAGCGGCGACGTTTTAAATTGCAGGAAGGCAGAAAAGGCTTTGTTCAGTAGTTCAGATTTTATTCTTTCCGCTTCTTTAAAATCTACTTTATTGTTTTGTGAAAGATGATGGTGCTTCACTGTGTCGGCGTCCAGCAAACCATCTTTTACTAATAATTCCGGCGAGATCAGCAACGGATAGCCTGCCTTGCTTGACAGAGCGCTGTAAGGTGAATAACCTTGTCCTTCTTCTGTAGGATTGAGTGGCAGAAGTTGCCAGTATTTTTGCCCGCTGCGATAGAGGAAATCGGCAAATGCCTTTGCTGCCGGTCCCATATCGCCAATGCCAAATGGCGAAGGCAATGACGAGATGTGTACCAATATTCCAGCGCCTCTTTCGTTGGTGGTTTGCCGTCCTTTCAGGATGGCAACCGGGAAGGCCGTAAACAGCGATTGAACAGGAATTCCATTGCTGAATTTTGAACCTGTGAAGAGCTGCTCAATTTCGCCTTCTATTTCTTTCGGTAAATTGATCTTCGTGTCCTTCCAATCGATGTTCAAAAAATCGTTGCCTTGTTCTTTACTTAAGATGGCGGTGTGCAATGGCAATGCAATTACAAAAACTGATCCCTTGTGTCTGCGTGCAAATGCAAGCACATGTTCTTTGTAAGTTCCTTCTGCGTGAAGGGGAATGTATTCGCCTTCCGTAAATGCATCCGGAGAAGTTTTGCGGAGCTCCATCATCTGCCTGATCGTCCAGAGTTTGATGGAAGCATTGTAACGGTTCTCCCAAAGATGATGGAATAATTCATCGCCGCTTTTCTCATCCAGCGATTGCAAAGCCTGTACACGACTTTCAAAATCAACAGGCCTGCGGTTATCCGGATCAACCAGACTAAAATCCCAGAACTCGCATCCCTGGTACACATCAGGCACACCCGGACAGGTAAACTTCAATACAACTTGCGACAAGGAGTTGATAATGCCATGGTCAACGATGTTTCTATGATATTCTTCAAAGCTTTTCCAAAACGGTTTATCCTTATCCAGCAAGTTTAACGCAAAGGACTTGGCAGCTGATTCGTATTCTTCGTTTGGCGTTGTCCAGTTAGAATGTGTCTTTGCTTCACGCAATGCTTTCTGCAGGTATTCCTGTATACGGTTCGCAAAATCATCTTCACTTTCTCCTGGCATGGGATAGCCACCTGCCAATGCCTGGTAAATAAAATATTCGTCATTGACATCCGGTAAATTATTCTGTTTTAAACCATTTGTCAACTCCCTCCATTCCTCCACTTTCGCCAACCATTCTTCGTGCAAATCAGTGATCACATTCAACCGTGCACGGGTATCTTCTCCCCGCTTTGTATCGTGTGTAGAAGTGCCGTTGAGCGACAGTGGCCAATGCTGCTGGCGGGCCGTCATCTTTTGGTGAAATTCCTCAATGCTATCGCCAAATGCTTCCGGAGAATCACCTACTTCATTGTGACCAATAAAACGGTTGTAGGTATACATCAGCGTATCCTCTACACCCTTGGCCATTAGCGGGCCTGTGAACTGCATGCAACGCTGGTAAAATTGTGCAATGCGAATATTCACTTCATTGTTGCCTTCATGCGGCTTATGCAGCAATACATTTTCAAGAACAGCAACAGCATCGGGCGACTCACCACTTTTCCGCAATCGTGAAAGGATATTTCTTACCACTGTTTCTTCTTCGCCCACCAACGGAAACTTATTGCCATAATAACGATACACCGGGCATTGGATCAGAAATTCACCGATGGCTGACTTCAGATCATCTGTTGGAATGCGTGCCAGTTGGCGCTTGTCCGCGATGTTGAGTTGAAGAAACAACCGGTATAAATTTTCCAGCTCACCGCCCATGTGTTCGGTGAGAATATGTGTTTTTTTATCGTGGAGTTGCTGGTGAATGAAACGGTAATCAGCCGTCAGTTCCTGGTAATATTGCGTGAATGATTCTTCAGCTTTTTTGTTGGTAAAAAGATTATTGACAATGGAAAGAAACTCGTAACCCGTACTGCCCTGGATAGGCCAGTAATGCGGCATGTCTTCGCCCGGTTCTAAAATCTTTTCAACAACAATGTAACTCTCTTCGCCACCCAGTTTCCGTAAGCGTTGTAAATATTCCGTTGGATTGTACAGGCCATCAATATGATCAACCCGCAAGCCCTGGAAGATGCCTTCGTCCACTAATCTTTTAATGAAAGAATGATGTTCATTCAAGACCGCTTCATCCTGAATGTTCAAACAGATTAAACTATTAACAGTAAAAAAGCGACGGTAGTTGATCTGGTGATCCGTTTCCTGCCAATGGCACAGTCGGTAATTCTGGTCCTCTGCCAGTGCCTTAATTCTTTGCGGGTCGTTGTTCACGGCATCAATCGCCGCTTGTACGGAAGCCCCGACCACTTCATTTTTTAGCAATGAGCCAAACTGCAGAAGCAATTCATCCCAGCCTTTTGAAAA
>DASVSM010000327.1:0-4328 GCA_036388115.1 Flavisolibacter sp. | reverse complement strand
TTCATCTTCCATTCATCATCGTCTTTCTTCCACTTTGTATCATAATCAACCCATTTGTCGCCATCACCTTTGTAAGACAGCTTTTCACCTTCCATTCTGGCTTCACCAACCTGGTTCCAGTTACCCATTGTGTCATTCATATCATTATCACCATAAACCCACCAGTTTCTTCTGTCAACATAACGCCATACGGGCTCACCCGTTTCATCGGTGATGCGGCCAGTGGAGCGGTCAACTTTTAAACTTGCATATGCCTTTCCTGTTTTGGGGTTAACATAATAACCTTGCTGGCTGTTTCTTTCCACACTGTCGGCCAAGGCAGCATAGGAACCTTCGCTTGTAGTAGTAGTGGCGGGTGAAGTTGTAGCTGCAGTTGTATTACCGGTTGTTGCTGCTGAATCGTTTGTGGCCGATGAACCACCATCGTTGCTGCAGGCAGCTAAACCAACCAAAACAGTGGCTACGCAAAAGCTGAAAAATCTTCGTTTCATATCTCTACAATTTGTTTCAGCTTGATGTACAAAAATGGGACCACGGCAGTAAGAAAGTAATTGACAATAGAGAATGGGCAATATGCAATTGTAAAGCGAATCTCCTAAAAACAAAACAGGCAAAGAAGTCAGCGATCTCTTCTTTGCCTGTTGTCTATTTCTTATTGGCTATTGCCTTAGCGGTTCATTGAAGCCAGGAATTCTTCATTATCCCTTGTGCCCCTCATGCGCTTCAGTAGTTCGTTCATTGCTTCATCCGTATTCATATCATTCAGGTAAACCCGAAGCAGGTTCATGCGTTGCAGCACATCTCTTTCCAGCAACAGATCATCGCGGCGGGTAGAGGACGCAACAATATCAATAGCAGGGAACACACGTTTGTTGGCCAAACGGCGATCCAATTGCAATTCCATATTACCCGTTCCTTTGAATTCCTCAAAGATCACCTCGTCCATTTTGGACCCTGTATCAACAAGAGCAGTGGCAATGATCGTTAACGATCCGCCATGCTCGATCTTGCGGGCAGCACCAAAGAATTGTTTGGGTTTCTGCATCGCGTTGGCTTCCACACCACCTGATAACACTTTACCCGATGCAGGCGCCACTGTATTGTGTGCACGTGCCAAACGGGTGATAGAATCAAGAAGAATTACAACATCGTGTCCGCACTCAACCAATCGTTTTGCTTTTTGCAAAGCCACCGTAGAAACTTTTACGTGTTTCTCTGCCGGTTCATCAAACGTGGAGGCAATCACTTCTGCTTTCACACTGCGCTCCATATCGGTTACCTCTTCCGGACGCTCGTCAACCAGTACTACCATCAGGTAGCATTCCGGATGATTTTTGGCAATGGCATTAGCCACCGCTTTCAGCAGCATGGTTTTACCTGTTTTGGGCTGGGCAACGATCAAACCCCGCTGACCTTTACCAATAGGCGTAAACAGGTCCATAATACGGGTAGAATAGTTATTGGCCTCATCAAAAAGGTTCAGCTTTTCGTAAGGGAATAATGGTGTGAGATAATCAAACGGAACACGATCGCGAACTTCTTCCGGACTCTTTCCATTGATCTGATCAACCTTTAGTAAGGCAAAATATTTTTCCCCTTCTTTTGGCGGGCGGACCGAGCCCATGACGGTGTCACCGGTTTTTAAACCAAACAATTTTATCTGTGATGGAGAAACATAAATATCATCGGGAGAAGACAAGTAGTTGTAATCGGAAGAGCGAAGGAAGCCGTACCCATCAGGCATCATTTCCAACACACCTTCCGCTACGATGATGCCATCAAACTCAATATTGAAATTCTGATCACGGCGTTGTGGCTGTGGTTGGGGTGATGGTAATGTTGATGGTGATGGTGATGGTTGTTGCTGCTGTTGCGGAAAAAATTTGCTGATCTGTGAACCTCTCTCCGGAATCTCAATAGAGGGTACGCCTTCAGGTGAAGTCTGTTCCTGTGGTTGCCCATCAGATGCATCGGAGGCTGGAGGTGGGTCAAACAGGTTTCCTCTTGTATCTGAAGGTTGCTCGTCATCCTGTTTTTTTCTTCCGCGTTTAACAGGCGCTTCTTTTTTTACAGGGGCGGCTTTCTTAAGTGTCACATGTTTTTTGGGCTCTTCCGCTGCTGCTTCAATGGCGGCAGGTACCGATGTATCTTCTACAATCGCTTCTTCAGTTGAATTGGAGGTAGATGTTTTAATGATGCGTTTACGCTTTGGTTTTTCGCCGGCCGAAACTCCTGCGTTTTTTGTAGCACCACCAACAATCGCTTGTTTGTCGAGTATCTTATATACCAGGTCTTGTTTCGTTATTTTTTTGAAATTTTCAATCTTTAGTTCTTCAGCTATATCCTGTAATTCAGGTAGAAGCATGTCGTTCAACTGCAAAATGTCGTACATAGAAATCTTATTTAAGAGGGGCTGGTCAAAACCGATGGCGGTTAAAATTTTTGATTGATTTTTTGAATGGAATCTTTGAAAAAACCGGTGTTGCGAGTGATAAGGATATGAGCTCTCAACTGTTTCCGCTGCAAGTTTACGTTGAAAAGGAGAAAAACTGAAAATTTTTTTAAAATCAAAGCGTTAAAAAAGACGCGGAATACGGCATACAGAAGAAGACGACCACAGAACAGACGAACAAGTAACATCGAATGATGAAGTATCAATGTTCAGACTTTCCTTCGCTATTCATCTGTTCCTTGTTCGTCTGTTCGATATTCTTCCGGGTTATCTTTGCCGCTCTTAAAATTGACTATGTTCAACAAACGCATCAAAATAAAAGAGCTGCTGAGTACAGCGCCGCAAGGGCAACAGGTAACGGTAATGGGTTGGGTCCGCACTTTCCGTAACAACCAGTTTGTAGCACTGAACGATGGCTCTACCAACAATAATCTTCAGGTCGTTATTGAGTTAGGTAAGTACGATGATGACTTCCTGAAACGCATCACCACATCTGCCTCGTTAAAAGTGACCGGCACCTTGATCGAATCGCCTGGCAAAGGCCAGAAGGCAGAAGTAAAAGCAGATGTAGTGGAAGTCTTAGGCGACAGTGATGCAGAAGTGTACCCGCTTCAGCCCAAGAAACACAGCCTTGAATTTTTAAGGGAAAAAGCACACCTGCGTTTTCGCACCAATACATTTGCCGCTGTGTTCCGCATCCGTCATTCACTGGCATTTGCCGTGCACAAATTCTTTAATGAAAAAGGATTTGTGTACCTGCATACACCCATCATTACAGCAAGTGATGCGGAAGGCGCCGGTGAAACCTTTCGTGTAACAACACTGCCGTTTGAAAATCCCCCACGCAGGGAAGATGGGGCAATTGATTTTGCTGAAGATTTTTTTGGCCGCTCAACCAACTTAACGGTAAGCGGACAATTGGAGGGAGAACTAGGGGCCACAGCACTTGGTGATATCTATACATTCGGTCCAACTTTCCGCGCTGAAAATTCCAACACGGCACGTCATCTTGCAGAGTTCTGGATGATTGAACCGGAGATGGCTTTTTATGACCTGGAAGACAATGCAAATCTTGCGGAAGAGTTTATTCAATATATCATCCGGTATGCAATGGAACACAATGCCGATGACCTGGAATTTCTGCGTCAGCGTTTGCTGGAAGAAGAAAAGGCAAAGCCGCAAACGGAAAGAAGTGAACTCGACCTGGTCCAGAAACTTCAGTTTGTAACCGAAAATAAGTTTGAGCGCATCACGTACACAGAAGCCATTGACATTTTGCTTCAGTCTAATCATTATAAGAAGAAAAAATTTCAGTACGATGTAAAGTGGGGCATTGACATGCAAAGCGAACACGAACGTTACCTGGTGGAAAAACATTTTAAAAAGCCGGTGATCGTTACGGGTTACCCAAAAGAGATCAAAGCATTTTACATGCGCCAGAACGACGACGGAAAAACCGTAGCAGCGATGGATATTTTAGCGCCGGGCATTGGCGAGATCGTTGGCGGGTCGCAGCGGGAAGAGCGATACGATAAACTGGTGGAGCGAATGAAAGAGATGCATGTGCCGACGGAAGAACTATGGTGGTATTTAGACACCCGCCGCTTTGGTACTGTGCCTCATGCCGGCTTTGGATTGGGTTTTGAACGCATGGTTCAATTTGTAACGGGCATGGGTAATATAAGAGATGTGATTCCTTTCCCAAGAACGCCGAAGAATGCGGAGTTTTAGATTATTAGTGATTACGAATGAGAGGAGCCGTTCATAGTTTGAAAGCCACTGAACTTATGTTAAGACTTTGGGGATGGCACGAACTTATTACTCATTGTTCATCCCCGGATGCAAACCACCGGCAATGAAACTTCGCCTACAATTT
>DASVSM010000326.1:0-7996 GCA_036388115.1 Flavisolibacter sp. | reverse complement strand
ACTTTAATATATGCTTACGGCTGTAAAAGGCTACTACGAAGACGGCCAGATCTTTTTTAAAGAGACCCCTCCCATAACCGAACGCACAGAGGTGATTGTAACTTTTCTGACAGAAGAAAGAATGGAAGAGCCAAAGAAAAGAATGCTCGGCCTTTTGGAAGGGAAGATTATCGTTCCTGATGATTTTGACGAACCATTGGATGAATTGAAGGAGTATATGTAAATTGATATGAAATACCTTCTTGATACGCATGTTTGTTTGTGGGCTGTTTCCGACAAAAGAAAATTGTCGTCTGTTGCAAGAAAAATATTGGAAGACATAGAAGCCGACATACTGGTTAACCAAATCAGCTTGTGGGAGATCGCTATCAAATACAGGCTGGGTAAATTTCCTGAATTTAATTCCAGCCTGACCGAGTTTATTGAAACAATTGCTAAAGCGGGTTTTACAGTGCTTCCACTAAAGAATGAACACCTGATAACCTATTTTAGCTTCCCTTCGTTTACCGACGATCATAAGGACCCGTTCGACCGTTTGCTATTAGTGACGGCGCATGTGGAAAAGGCCGGCCTTATTACAAAGGATGAAAAGTTCAACGCTTACAAGAACATGATGAATATTACGTGGTAGAAGAGCCCACGATTTAGCAGCAGTATCTGCGCCTAAAGAGCCCTCTGCGAAGACTCCGGGACGAAAAAAAGATTGCCAGCACTACACTTTCTGCCCTTGGTAATTTCTGAAAGATTGAAGTAAAGCTTCTACCCTATTTTGCTGGTCGTAGTCAGATTGAAAAATATCTTCCACTTCCTTTTTGAATTCATCGTCATCTTCCTGTGCAATAAAAATGGCAATGGTGTTTACCATCTCTGCATAATTCTTTTCCAATTCATTATCAGCTCCTGTCGTTGCGGTTTCTGATAGTTGAATCTGAATATTTTCAAGGCTGGCGATCATATTTTCCAATGTCAGCATCCGTTGCTTATTCAACTCTTCGTATAAATAATCCTTTCGTTTTAATTCAAAGTTTCTACCCAAATACAGCCGCTTTACTTCATCATCATCCGCTAATTCTTCAGCCGAACCATGCTTGAAGATTTTTCCCTCGATCAGGAGGTAGGCCCTGTCACAAATAGAAAGTGTTTCCGTTACGTTGTGGTCCGTAATCAGAATACCGATGTTCTTGAATTTCAGTTTCGCTACAATGGTTTGAATATCTTCTACCGCAATAGGGTCAATCCCGGCAAACGGCTCATCGAGTAAAATAAACTTGGGATCTACAGCCAAAGCCCTGGCAATCTCTGTTCTTCTTCTTTCACCGCCGCTTAATACATCTCCGGGGCTTTTGCGCACATGATGGAGGTGAAATTCATCGAGCAGGCTTTCCAGCTTTGCCTTTTGTTCTTTACGGGAAAGCTTTGTCATCTCCAGCACCGCGCTGATGTTGTCTTCCACACTTAATTTGCGAAACACAGAAGCCTCTTGCGGCAGGTAACCGATTCCTAACTGGGCCCGCTTGTACATGGCCAGCCTGGTGATATCGGTACTATCCAGGTACACGGTACCCTCGTCTGGTTTAATTAGTCCTACCACCATATAAAATGTAGTGGTTTTGCCGGCGCCATTCGGCCCTAGCAGACCAACGATCTCACCCTGCTTTACTTCCACCGAAGCATGGTTCACCACGGTCCGTTTTCCATAGCGCTTCACCAGGTTATCCGTATGTATGCGAATGCTCATGCGGGCAAGTTAATACGTTAATAAGTCAATTGGTTATCATGGCTGTAATAGCTTAGTAACTTGTTAACGTATTAACGTATTAACTTATCTACTGCACCTCTTCCTTTTTTCCCGTTCTACGCCTATGTTTGCACCCCGATTATGAAAGTCATTGAACACGTTAACGCAGCAAAAGGCCCGCTTCTTTCGTTTGAGATACTTCCCCCTCTTAAAGGCAAAGGCATTAATGCCTTGTGGGAACACCTGGATCCACTGATGGAATTCAAACCCTCGTTCATTAATGTGACTTACCACCGCAGCGAGAGCATGTTCAAGAAAAAGCCGGATGGTACCTTCGACAAGGTAGAAGTAAGGAAGCGTCCGGGAACGGTGGGTATTTGCGCCGCATTGATGAACCGCTACCAGGTGGATGCCGTGGCTCACCTGATCTGCGGCGGCTTTAGCAAACAGGAAACGGAAGATGCGTTGATTGACCTCCACTTCCTGGGCGTGAATAATGTGCTGGTACTACGGGGTGATGCGCCGAAGAATGAAAGCTCGTTTGAACCGGAACCGGGTGGCCACCGCTATGCCATTGAACTGATGCAGCAGGTGAACAATATGAACAATGGTATTTACCTGGAAGAAGACCTGAAAAATGCTGTAAAAACAAACTTTTGTATTGGCGTGGCAGGCTATCCCGAAAAACACTTTGAGGCCCCGAACATGCAGACCGACCTTGCTTTTCTGAAAGCAAAAGTGGACGCTGGAGCCGAATACATTGTTACACAAATGTTTTTTGATAACCAGAAGTATTTTGCGTTTGTAAAAACCTGTAAGGACGCCGGCATCAATGTGCCTGTGATACCCGGCCTAAAACCGATCACTTCCAAGAAACAACTTTCCATTATTCCACGCACATTTCATGTTGATATACCGGAGGAGCTATCCTCTGAAATTTTAAAATGCAAGACCGATGCGGAGGTAGAAATCGTAGGGCAGGAATGGTTGCTGAACCAGTCCCGGGAGTTGAAAGCCGGTAACGTACCGGTGCTGCATTACTACACGTTGGGCAAGCCTAATGTGATTGCTAATGTGGTGCGGGACTTATAAGCTGTTTACTACATCATTGTTTTATAGTGCTTTGTTTGTAAGAATCGATCTTCCTTCCTTTCTGTTAGGTATCCATTGTAATGCTGAGCTCTGCAGCTTCAGGCCTGCTATGCAGAGAGGCTTTCGCTTTTTCCAGTTAAGTAGGTGCTGTTGCCTGGCAGCAAACAACTGCCGGTTCTGTTTTATTTATCCTTCGCATCATCAAGGCTTTTATTCCCGGCAGTATTCTTCATCCATGTTTCAACAATATATTTTCCCAGTTCTTTTCCCATCTGCAGACCTGTTTCATTATCGGTACGAAAGTGAATGCCTGCATAGAACCGTGAATCTGCACATTCTTGGGCCAGTTTCTGAAACTCTTTAGCGTCGGCCGGAAAAAAATACTGCATAACGGCGCCTGAAGCCCCGGCACCTGCCGCATGACCCGATGGATAACCGGGGAAAGGCGGCGTTGCTATCAATGGCTTGTACGTAGTGTCATACTGAGCCGGCCTTATTCCCCACCAGGCATATTTGGCATCCATAATAGCAATGGCAGCATCGTGGTAAGCGGTTGTTAATACGGCATACATACGTGCTACAGCGGGTGCATTATCCGACATGCGGTATTCGAACATTTTCTTGCCTGCAAGTTCGGTCCATGTATCGCTGGCACTTGCCCAATAAAAGGCCTGGGCACGGGTTTTAAATGTTTGCCTGAAAGTCTTCAGCTCTTTCATATCAGCCTCAAAATCCGGAGGGGCCGGCGGCCTGAATTGATCAGCAGACTTCAAAACAATCGGCGAATAGGATACAAGGGTTATACCTAATGGATAACTTCCGGTCCACTTTTTTGGGTCCTTGTTCATTTTGCCATCCCATACGTTAGCCGACCCGTCATTCTTTGCTTTTTCTACAATCTGTTGCGCGACCTGCTCACCCAGTTTCCATCCTGCGTCCACATCGCTTGGAAATTGAAGCCCTGCATCGATGCGTGATTGTGAGGCGGCATGCGCCATTGCTAAAATCGAATCCTTTTTTTCCGGGAAAAAATATACCAACACAGTGGCAGCAGCGGCGGCCGTTACCGTATGTTCGCATGGGTACGAATAGGTCTGCGGTGCAGTCACGGCAGGTTTTAAAGAAGGAGTTAGATCACCCGGACGCTTTCTTTTGTATTTCATCTTTGCCTTCCACGCCAATACTGTTGCATCGTAAATAGCAATGTTCATCCACGAACCGGGCATCCGAAGCTGCACTTCCTGCTTTTGCGCAGTAAGCCCCGGCAAAATCTGATTCCACCGATAAGCTGGTGCCCCTGCATTCCAGTATTTTATTTGCGTCAGGGCTTTTTCATCAAGCGCATTCATGGCCTGTGTGAGGGATTGCAATTCGGCTTTTGATTGGGCAATACCCGGAGGGGGAGCTGTTGTAATTGACTGCGGGTTATTCAACAGCCATGTTCTCCACGCCGCTGCTTCATAATTGGCGGAGGGTTGCTGTAGGCTGGTTTGCGCCGTTGCCACTATTGAAGTAAGTGCCATTGCAATTGAAAGAATAAGCTGCTTCATAAGTAGATGTTTGATTGTATTATTTAAAATTGATTTTTGGGATGGCTATCAGCCTTCAGCTGTTTCCTATACAAGAATATTTAATCAAATGAAGCAGTGACAATCACCATCAATGAACAGCAGATTAGCGTAAACAAACAACACAATAAGGGCAACCACATAAATTCCAGAAGCAGAGAAAACGGCAATTATTCTGCAGACGAAGATGGGTGTGAATTAGCCAATTGACCTTTTTGGGTTATTGGTTTACCCTAAAGGGCCTTTTATAGACGGCAAGCCGGAAGGGCAAAGATTTGCCGATATTTATCTCATCAAGATGGAGCGATCAATTAACGGAAAGCTGGTCAGGTTTTATGTATGGGCTGGGCTTGCGTATGCCGCTTTATGGCTGGTGAGTAATCTGATTAGTTTTACTGGCACATTTCTGCAGGCAGTTGCAAATAATGTTTGGAGAATAGCTTATGTCATAGTCCTGAATTTTATTTTTTTTGAGTACACTGTTCCTTTTGTTATCAGGAAAAGGAGATCTATCATTTATAATGTTCTTCTCGGTTTCCTGGCGTTGTGGATTCATAGCATGTTCTGGTCGTACGGAATGTATGGCTGGAGGGCTCTCGGTATACAGCTGCATATTTATACCGGTTCAACAATTCTAACTTCACGTGAGCAGACAATCGCCGCTCAAATGGCATATAGTACCGGTTCTGTTTTCTTCTTTGGCATCATCAGGCATATTTACAACTACATAAAATTGAAACAGGCAGAACAGCAGCTACGTATTGACAAACAGGAAGCGGAGCTGAACTATCTTAAATCACAGACCAACCCTCATTTTTTATTCAACACGCTGAACAATATCTATTCTCTTGCAAGAGATAAGTCAGACCTGGCGCCGGAATCAATATTACGCCTGTCCGGGATCTTACGTTATATGCTGTACGAAACCGGCGGACACTATGTAGCCATAGAACAGGAGCTGAAAATTATTAACAACTATCTTGACCTTGAAAGATTGCGTTATGATGAATCACTGCGCATCAGTTTTAATCATAACATTGAAGATATGCAGCAGGCAGTTCCTCCTCTCCTGCTAATGCCATTGGTGGAGAATGCATTTAAGCATGGTGTATCGGAAACAAGAGGCCAGCCTTTTGTCGATATTCATCTCTCGGTTAAACAGCGGCAGTTATTGTTTGTGGTAAAAAACTCCTTGGACTCATTTACTGAAAGGAGTGTAAAAGAAAACATTGGCCTGTCTAATCTCAGGCGGCAACTGGAGCTGCTCTACAAAGATTATCACCTGGAAGTGCAGCAATGTGAGTCGCATTTTATTGCTACACTAAAAATTAATCTGGCAAGTCATGTCTAATATCAAATGCATTGTTGTTGAAGATGAACCACTGGCCACAAAGGTGCTGGCGGATTATATTTCACAAGTGCCTTTCCTGCAATTGCAGGGAACATTCAAGGATGCCATCCTGGCAACAGAATATTTGCGGGATCATACAGTCAGTCTTATTTTCCTGGACATCCATCTTCCTAAGCTGAAAGGAATGGCTTTTTTAAAAACACTTACCCGTCCGCCGGCTGTCATCATCACAACCGCCTATCACCAATATGCAGTGGAAGGGTTTGAACTTAATGTAACCGACTACCTCCTGAAGCCGTTTGAGTTTGAACGTTTTTTAATCGCAGTAAACAAAGTCAAAACAGCACAAAAGGCAACAGATCAATTGCCAGGAAGGGAAGAGAAGAAAGACTACCTCTTCCTGAACGTGCAGAAAAAAAAGATAAAGATCTTATTCGCCGACATTGTTTATATCGAAAGCCAAAGAGAATACATCAGGATTGTGACGACAAAGGGCGAATACCTTTCCAAGATGAGCACACATGAAATGGAAGACCTTCTTCCGGTGGACCAGTTCAAACGCATTCACCGTTCGTTTATCATTTCTGTTGGCAAGATCAATTCGTACACGGCAGAAGCAGTGGAAGTGAATGGTGTTGCGATTCCCATCGGCAGGGGTTACAGAGACAGTTTGGAAAAATTGTAATAAACAAAAACCGAAGTTTGGGAGAAATCAACCTCCAAAGCTTCAGTTTGGCAGCCCGATGGTTGAAAGCCCGAACCAACCGTTACATGTTACATGATTTAAGGGATTTATGTCCTTTATTGAGTAGTTGAGCGCATTTTCGAACATCAAAAATTCGAATTTATATAGATATATATTTTGCTTTTATGAAGAAGCGGAGGCATACTCTGATTATCTTCATTTCCCCTTATGTCATACGAAACTTCTGATTCCCCAAGCAGTTTAGTAAACTTCAAAGCTGTCTTTGAGTCCATGCCCGGTGTTCATGCGCTGTTGCAGACGGATGCCCCAAAGTATACGATACTTTCTGTCACTGATGAGTACTTAGATCAAACAGGCCGAACAAGAGAAGAGCTTATTGGCTTAGGTCTTTTTGACGCATTTCCTCCCAATCCCAATGATCCGGATTTCAATGGTGAACAAAACCTGGCTACCTCTTTTCAATCTGTCATTCATAATAAAAAGCCGCATCAGTTGCCCGTTCAGCGTTATGATATAAAAAAAGACGGAGTATTTGAGGAGAGCTATTGGTCTGCCACCAATAAGCCGGTACTTGATGATAAAGAGAATGTGATTTATATCCTCCACTCTGCAGCAGATATTACCCCTGCAATCAAACTCCAGCAGCGGGAAAACAACATAAAGGACATTGAAAGATCGTTTAATTTATTTATGCAGGCGCCTGTCACCATCGCAATCGTAAAAGGTGACGATTACGTTATTGAACTGGCGAATGAAGGTATGCAGAAGGTATGGGGAAGAGGAAAAGATGTGATTGGGAAGCCTTTGCTAAAAGCCATTCCTGAACTGGAGGGCCAGGGTTTTATTGAGAAACTTGACCAGGTAAGAAAAACCGGAACGCCTTTTTATGCTTATGAATCACCGGCAGTTGTCATCCACAATGGGAAAGAAGAAACCTTCTACTTTGATTTTGTGTACCAGCCTTATTATGAAGACAGCAATGCAGCAATTGCAACCGGCATCATTGGTGTGGCACACGATGTAACGGAACAAGTACTGGCGAGAAAGAAAGTAGCAGAGGTTACGGAACGCCTGAATTTTCGGAATGCCTTATTTGAGGCGCAAAATGAGGTTACACCGGATGGGGTACTCATTGTAGATGCAAAAGGCAGAATGTTGCTGCACAATAACCGCTTTGTTGACATCTGGAAAATGCCGGCAGATATAATGAATAATAAGGATGACCATGCCGCTTTACAACATGCGGCAACGATGCTGGCAGACCCGCAGGGGTTCATGGATAGGGTAAGATACCTGTATACGAATCGGAAGGAAAAAAGCTATGACGTAATTCCCTTTAAAGATGGAAGGATGATTGAGCGTAATGGCACCCCTATCCTGGCAGAAAACGGGTTGTACTATGGGTGGGCCTGGTACTTCCGGGATGTTACAGCACGTATTAAACAAGAGCAAAAGTTTCGAAATGTGGTTGAACAAGCTACAGATCCCATCCTTATCCTGAAAGGCGAAGAGATGGTATTGGAGGTGGCCAACAAGGCCTT
>DASVSM010000325.1:0-2114 GCA_036388115.1 Flavisolibacter sp. | reverse complement strand
CAGTGGACTATAAACCGGGTACTTGTGTTCATATTGAACCAATAGACAATTTGATTAATGAATTCCGAATTATGGAGGCAGAAGTTTTGGGAATCAACTCAAAACAACAAGGTTTGTCAGGTTGAGCTTGCCGAAACCGGTTGGTTTAACCTACATTTTCCACGTGCCATAGGGTTGAAACGACACTCCAAATCATTTATAAGATGGTTGTAATTACAAATACCGCAGGGGATTTCTTCTGGCAGCAGAGATGTACCGCTTCATGTTCATCCAGAAGGCAAGCACCATGTAGATGATGATAGGTGAACCTAGGGTGAGAAAGGAAATATACATAAACCACATCCGTATGCGGGATGTAGCAATGCCCATCCTGTTGCCGATGGCGGCACACACGCCAAATGCTTTCCACTCAATGAAGTCTTTCAACCGGTTCATAACCCTAATATAGAATTTTTTGCGTTAACGTCACCCGGAACTTGCTGAATACATTCGGTGTTTTTAGTAATTTCGCTCCACTTTTAGAAAGGCTGCAAAGAAAATGCCTGTCACAAACTCTACAATATTAAATTATGCTTTTTGACCTGGAACTGATAAGAAAAGTGTACAGCGAGTTACCTGCCAAGGTGATAGCTGCAAGAAACATGTTGAACCGTCCGATGACCCTTGCGGAAAAAATTTTATACGCACATAGTTACAAGCCTGCCACACGGGTGTTTGAAAGAGGAAAGGATTATGTAGACTTTGCACCTGACCGTGTAGCCATGCAGGATGCCACGGCGCAAATGGCCTTGCTACAATTTGATACCTGCGGCAGGGAAAGAGTAGCCGTTCCTTCATCAGTTCACTGCGACCATCTCATTCAGGCCAAGGTGGGAGCACAGGAAGATTTGAATTCGGCGATTGACACAAACAGGGAAGTCTATGATTTTCTTGCGTCTATCTCAAACAAATACGGCATTGGTTTCTGGAAGCCGGGTGCCGGTATCATTCATACGGTTGTTCAGGAAAATTATGCGTTCCCCGGTGGTATGATGATCGGTACAGATTCTCATACACCCAATGCAGGCGGCCTGGGTATGATTGCCATTGGTGTGGGTGGTGCCGACGCCGTGGATGTAATGGCCGGATTGCCCTGGGAATTGAAAATGCCGAAAGTAATTGGTATAAAGCTCACTGGTAAAATGAGTGGCTGGACGGCTGCAAAGGATGTCATCCTGAAAGTAGCCGGTATTCTTACCGTAAAAGGCGGTACCGGTGCTATTGTTGAATACTTTGGCGAAGGTGCTGATTCCATCAGTGCTACGGGTAAATCAACCATTTGTAACATGGGTGCGGAAATCGGTGCTACCACATCGGTTTTTCCATATGATGATAGAATAGCAGCTTATTTAAGATCAACCGACCGTGAAGAAGTAGCGGCGCTGGCTGAAGGCGTTAAAGAGCATTTACGTCCTGATCCTGAAGTTTACGAGAATCCTGAAAAATATTACGACCAGCTTATTGAAATTAATTTGAATGAACTGGAGCCGCATGTCAATGGCCCGTTCACCCCGGACCTGGCTACGCCTATTTCAAAAATGGCGGAAGCAGTTGCGGCCAATGGCTGGCCCGACAAGATTGAAGTGGCATTGATTGGTTCCTGTACTAACTCTTCTTACGAAGACATTAGCCGGGCTGCCTCCATTGCTGCGCAGGCAAAACAAAAGCATATTAAAGTTAGCAGCGAGTTTACAGTTACTCCCGGTTCTGAAGTCGTTCGTTATACAGTAGAAAAAGATGGTTACCTGAATACCTTCGATGAAATAGGCGCTGTTATTCTTGCCAATGCCTGCGGACCTTGTATTGGTCAATGGGCAAGACATATTGATGATCCTGCCAGGCAGAACACGATCGTTACTTCTTTCAACAGGAACTTTGCAAAAAGAAATGATGGCCTGGCTTCAACGCATGCCTTTGTTGCATCGCCGGAAATTGTAACGGCTTATGCCATTGCGGGAAGGTTATCTTTCAATCCGTTGAAGGATAAACTGACAAACGAAAATGGCGAAGAAGTGATGCTGGATGAACCAAAAGGTTTTGAACTTCCGGCAAAAGGCTTTTCAGCAGATGATCCT
>DASVSM010000324.1:0-8712 GCA_036388115.1 Flavisolibacter sp. | reverse complement strand
GAACGCAGTTCATTTACCTTGCAAGCGAACTTACGGCCGCCGGTTTAACCGCAGGCAACATTTCATCCATTGCTTTGAACGTAGTATCTAAATTGAGTGTAAGGCCATTTCAAAATCTGCAGATCAAAATGGGTCAAACAGGAAATGGCTATTTGCACAACGGCTCATTCAATAACGTTGGGACCACTCTTGTAAAATCCCTTAGCTCTTATGCTACCGTTGCCGGATTAAATACCTTTGTTTTAGATGCATCTTTTTCCTGGAACGGGACAAGCCACCTAGTTGTAGAAATTTGTTATGATAACGGTTCGGCGTCTGCAGGCGACGCTGCCGATGTTTTAGGTAGCTATTCAGACGGTACGGCTAACTACCAGATGCTCTGGCAGAATAACATTACCTGCAGTTCAAGCTTTAGCTCAATATCAGCATATCCGGGCGGATTAAAACCGCAGGCAGTTATTCAGCTTGCCGGCACCGGCAATTCAGTTGAAACAACATTGAACGCAACAACGACTTCCTATCTCAGTACTAACGACAATATTTATTTCTACAACAGTGGAAAAATTGTTGCCCGCGTTCAAAATTCTACAGGGTTTAATTACGGATGTACCCAGGTCATCGTTGATCGTGCCGGCTCCGGTGCCAACTCATTTTGGGGTGCAAGCAACAGCACTTACCTGGCCCGAAAAACATACCGGATTATTCCAACAACCAACAATGCAACCGGCACTTACCAGATTACCTTGTATTACACCGCTGCAGAAAAAACTGCCTGGGAGGCTGCTACAGGACACAGCTGGAACAATATCAAAATTGTAAAAGTAAAAAGCCAGATCAGCAACTATACACCGGCAACACCGGCTCCTGACGGTGCCAATGCAGTTGAAATTGTTACGCCGGTTTTAGGAACGTATGGCGCCGATTATACACTTACTGGTACATTCACCACCGGCTTTTCCGGTTTTGGAGTAGGTATACCTGGTAGCAATACTTTGCCAATGACACTCCTTGATTTTAAAGGACAACTCGACAAAAACACGGCGCTTCTTAACTGGAGTACTTCATCAGAGCAGGCCTCCCGGGACTTTGATGTTGAGAAATCTACTGATGGAAGTAATTATTATCGCATAGGTACGGTGACAGCAGCCGGTAACAGTAGCACCAGAAAAGAGTACAGTTTGCGTGATGACAAACTGAGTGCAGCCAATTACTACCGGTTGCGAATGAACGATATGAATAGCAGGAGCAAGCTTAGTGAAGTTGTGTTGTTGAAATATAACACCGCCGGCCAGAATGTATGGGTTGTGAACAATCCTTTCAAAAATTACATTGACGTACGACTGGCAAAAGACGCCGCCAAAGTGCGCCTGCAATTAGTTAATGCTGCAGGAAGTATAGTAGAGGAAAAGAGCTTTGAGAATGTGACGGCGCTTATTCACTGGCAATTGTCCAACGATGTCGGCACAGGCACATACATACTACGCACTATTGTGGACGGTACCGCTTTAAGCAGTAAGTTAATCAAGCAATAAAATTTCCTTTATTGTGTTTAATGGCCGGCCAAACAAGCCGGCCATTTTCGTAATAAAATTTATTCTGAATCAGGTCTGCATTCACTGATTTCATCACAAATGATAATCAGTATACTAGCCATGAACTGTTGGAATTTATATAGTGTTTCCCTTATCGTTAATGAGACAAAGAAATAGAACCGCGAACTCTTCAAAACTGTTATACTTCCGGGCTTTCATTCGCTGGCCTCCGGGAAGCATTTTGGTTGAAGACAAGGTTCTATTAGCGAACCATTATTAATACCATTTTACTTTCGCATTTCTTTATAGGCATTCATCAAACCATTGGTAGAAGAATCATGGGAAGTCACCTTCATATCCCCTTCCAATTCCGGGAGAATCTTATTTGCCAGTTGCTTCCCCAACTCCACTCCCCACTGATCAAATGAAAAAATATTCCAGATCACACCTTGCGTAAAAATCTTGTGTTCATACATCGCTATTAACTGGCCTAGCGAAAACGGTGTAATTTTTTTTACAAGGATTGAATTGGTGGGCTTGTTACCGGCAAAGATTTTAAAGGGTGCCAGTCGGGCGACTTCTTCAGGGTTCTTCCCGGCTTTCAATAATTCCTGCTCCACTTCCTCTTCGCTTTTGCCGTTCATTAGGGCTTCCGTTTGTGCAAAAAAGTTGGAAAGCAGTTTCGGATGGTGGTCGCCAATTGGATTATGCGTTTGAGCGGTTGCAATAAAGTCACAGGGAATCAATACGGTGCCCTGATGAATTAACTGGTAAAAGGCATGCTGTCCGTTGGTCCCGGGTTCGCCCCAAATGATCGGGCCTGTTTGGTATTCTACTTCCTCTCCATTGCGATCAATGCTTTTTCCATTGCTTTCCATATTGCCTTGCTGAAAGTAGGCGGCAAAACGGTGGAGGTATTGATCGTAAGGGAGGATAGATTCTGTTTGCGCACCAAAAAAGTTTACGTACCAAAGAGAGAATAACGCCATCAGCACAGGAATGTTCTTTTCAAACCCTTCCGTATGAAAGTGCTCATCCATTGTATGGGCGCCTTGCAACAGTTCTTCAAAATTGTTGTAGCCAATGGTTAATGCAATAGATAAACCAATGGCACTCCAAAGCGAATAGCGGCCGCCAACCCAATCCCAGAACTGGAACATGTTGGCCTTATCAATTCCAAACCTCACCACTTCTTTTTCATTGGTGGAAAGTGCTGCAAAATGTTTTGCAACATGCGCCTCATCTCCGGCTGCCTGTAGAAACCATGCCCTTGCCGTATGGGCATTGGTCATGGTTTCCTGGGTAGTGAACGTCTTAGATGCAATAAGAAATAGCGTCTCGGCTGCATTTACTTTTTTCAGAGTTTCGGCAATATGTGTTGCATCCACATTGGAAACAAAGTATGACTGAATGCCTTCCACCGAATACGGTTTCAATGCTTCGGTAACCATAAAAGGACCTAAATCACTTCCCCCGATCCCAATGTTGACAATGTACTTAATCCTCTTACCCGTAAAACCTTTCCATTCACCACTGTGCACTTTTTCACAGAAGCCTTTCATCTGTTTTTGAACGGCCTGCACATCCGGCATCACATCCTTGCCCTCACTATACATTGGCCTGCCGGAAAAATTGCGCAGGGCTACATGCAACACCGAACGGTGCTCTGTTTCGTTAATCAGTTCTCCATTGAACATGGCATCGATTCCTTCTTTCAGCCGGCATTCGTTTGCCAGTTCTATCAACAAGCTGAGTGTTTCCTGCGTGATGATGTTTTTTGAAAAGTCAACCAGGATGTCGTGGAAACAGTGTGCATGGTTTTTAAAGCGATCGACATCCTGTGCAAACAGTTCCCGCATGTGTACCGACTTCATTTGGGCTGCGTGAACCCCCAGCTTTTGCCAGGCCTGTGTGTTAGTGGGATTGACTTTTGGAAACATATATTGGTTTGGGTTTGTTTTTAAGGTGTGTTGTTAGAGAGCTTCAATGCTAGTGATCGTTTTTTGAATCATATCGGGACTAATATCCAAATGGGTAACAATGCGGACTTGGGTAGGTGAGATGGCATACCAAAGGATGTTCTGTTCTTTCATTTTTGCCACCAGCGACTTTGGATCGAAGCGGTCTTTTACAGAAAAGATGATAATATTGGTTTCCACCGGTAAAACTGTTTCCACAAAGTCTTTTTTACGTAGTGCGTTCGCCAGTAGCTGTGCATGCTGGTGGTCTTCGGCTAGTCTTTCCATATTATTTTTGAAGGCATAGATACCTGCTGCTGCCAGGTAGCCTGCCTGGCGCATGCCGCCGCCAAATGCTTTGCGTACTCTTCTTGCTTTGCGAATAAACTCGTTTGTGCCGAGCACCAGACTGCCAACCGGACAACCTAAACTTTTGCTTAAACAGATAGATACACTATGGAACACCTGGCCGTGATCTTTCGGTGATTCGCCCTTTGCAACCAGTGCATTGAACAGGCGTGCGCCATCAAGGTGAAGCATCAGGCCGTGTTCATCGCAAACCTGTCGGATGCGCTTTATTTCGGCAAGATCATAACAGCTTCCTCCACCTCTGTTGGAGGTGTTTTCCAACGAAACCAAGGTTGTTCTGGCTTTGTGTACGTCATCGGCGTTGATCGACTCCGCTACCTGTTCCGCTGTTACCAGGCCTCTCGCTCCCGAAATTAATTTGACCTGTGCACCCGAATTGGACGCGATGCCGCCACCTTCATATTGGTAGATATGGGAGCTTACGTCGCAAATAACCTCATCTCCGGGTTGCGTATGGCATTTAATGGCAATCTGGTTGGTCATGGTTCCCGATGGGCAATAAAGAGCGGCTTCCATTCCAAACATGTCGGCCGCCAATTGTTCCAAATCGTTTATGGAAGGGTCTTCTCCAAAAACATCATCACCCACAGGCGCACTAAACATCGCCTCCTGCATTCCTTTTGTTGGTTTCGTAACGGTATCCGACCGGTAATCAATAATCATCGGTCAAATTTAAAGGAGAACGGCCCGAATTAATTAAACCATCCTGTTTATCTGCTGAACCTTATCGTTTGAAAATCTCGATACAGCAACAGGCTCATTTCAGGCTGAACATGCTGTTAGCCTTTGCGATCTTGTGCAAGTGCCTTCCCATACCACTTAAACCGAGGTTTTTCCGCTGATACCAATAATGAAGTGATCTGTAACTCCATTGGAGGCTCTGCGTCATAGTTCTGTCAGCTCTCTGCCACTCATCCTAATAATTCGACGTTTATAACAAAACAATGTACTTTACATTGCATAGTACATAGTTTTGACATGAAATAATTAAAAACAAGTACTAAACCAAAATACAATGAAAAAGATTTTCACACTCTTCACGCTTCTTTCCGCCTTCGGCTTTTCAAGCCTGGCTCAAACGGGTAAAATCAATGGTTCGGTTGCAGACGGTTCACAGAAAACACTGGAGTCTGCTACAGTGACGCTTTTAAAAGCAAAAGATTCTGCCGTAGTAAAATTTACGGTTGCTGCCAAAGACGGCGCTTTTGCCATCGATGGAATTGCTTTTGGCCGCTACCTTGTTTCGGTTACCGCCGTTGGCCATCAGAAAGGTTTTTCGCCGGCTTTTGAAATTTCAGCCGAAAATGCAGTCGTTCAGTTAAAAACAATAGAGCTGGTGTCTCAATCAAAATCAATGGGCAGTGTTACCGTTACAGCACGCAAGCCATTAATTGAACAAAGAATTGATCGCACCGTGGTCAACGTCGAAGCTTCTGTTACAAATGTGGGCAGCAGTGCTTTGGAAGTGCTGGAAAAGTCCCCGGGCATATCGGTGGACAAAGATGGCAACATCAGCCTGAAAGGAAAACAAGGGGTAATGGTAATGGTAGACGGCCGTCCTACACAATTAGGTGGCGCCGACCTGGCAAACCTGCTGCGCAATATGAATGCCAGCCAGCTTGAACAAATCGAGATCATGACCAACCCACCGGCAAAATACGATGCGGCAGGAAATGCGGGTATCATCAATATCAAAACAAAAAAGAATAAGCAGGTTGGATACAATGGTTCATTCAATGCCAGCTATGGTCAGGGTAACCTGCCTAAATTCAACGAGGGCTTCAACTTTAATTATCGCCAGGGCAAATGGAACCTCTTTACAAACCTTAGCCATGGTTACCGCGAACGGAACAATCAACTGGATATTCAGCGCAATTTTTTACATGAGGTCACCAAAGAAGTTGATTCTTATTTCGATCAGAAAGCAAGAATGAAAAACAGCGGCAGTTCTTACAATACAAAAATTGGTGCTGATTTTTTTGCCGGGAAGAACACCACCATCGGTGCCGTTGTTTCCGGTTACTCTGGCCCCAATTCGTTTATCAACAGGAACCATACAAATATTTATGACAAACAAGGCGTATGGTTAAGCCAAACGAAAGCTGTTTCTATGCAGGATGAATCATGGAAGAATTTCAGTACGAACCTGAACTTCCGCCAGGTGTTGGATTCTGCAGGAAAAGAGATCACTGCCGACCTGGATTATATCACCTACGACGCAAATAATATCCAATCCTTAAGCAACTATTATTTTAATGCCGCAAGCGAAGTAACACGCAAGGGCGATACCCTTTATGGCAAGCTGCCGCAAATCATCAATATCTATAGCGGACGTGTAGATTACACAATGCCGCTGAAAGGCGGCGCCCGCTTTGAAGCAGGTGTAAAAACGAGCATCGTAAAAACCGATAACAATGCCATTTATGATACGGTTGTAAATGGGGCACTGGTGCGTGATCTTTCCCGTACGAACGGCTTTGTGTACGAAGAAAATATTAATGCAGCCTATGTAAACATGAGTGGCCCGTTAAGCAAAAAATGGAGTGCACAATTAGGACTGCGTTTAGAAAATACGGTGTCGAAAGGTTTTTCTGATGGTTATAAATTTTTTCCTTCCACAAACAGCTTTGCGGCATCTGACACTTCTTTCAATAGAAACTACACGCAGCTATTTCCAACTGCCTTTTTACAGTACACGGCAAATGATAAAAACACGTTGGTGATCAATTATGGCAGAAGAATTCGCCGCCCTAATTATGAAAGCCTGAACCCTTTTATTGAATACCTGGATCGGTACACTTATCAGCAAGGAAACCCTGACCTGCGACCACAGTTCAGTCACAACATTGAACTGACCCATTCTTACAAAGGGTTTTTAAATACCACGCTGAACTTCACTCAAACCAACGATATTATCCAGCAGGTGCTTGAGCAGAATTCTGCAAAGAATGAGACCTTTGTAAAACAGGCCAACATCGCTAAACAACGCCAGTTCGGTTTGGCTATCAGCGCTAACAAATCAATCAACAAATGGTGGACGAACAGCATTTACGTGAATGTGTTCAACAACCGGTTCGAGGGTCTTATTAACAAGACGCAAGTGTCTATTCAAGCCACTACTTTAATGCTGAACGGTTCACAACAGTTCAAGCTAAACAAAACATTGACTGCGGAATTAAGCGGTTGGTTCAGAACAGCCGGTATTGAAGGTGTGTTTGAAGGCCGGCCGATGGGTGCGTTGAACATTGGTTTCAGTCAGCAATTGTTGCAGGACAAAGCCACCCTTCGTTTCACCGTTCGCGACATCTTCTTAACACAGCAATTCAGGGCTATATCCAAATATGGTGAAGTAGATGTAAACATTCAGGAAAGAAACGATTCGAGAGTGGCCACGATTGGTTTCACTTATCGCTTCAGCAAAGGAAAAGTTAATGGTCCAAAGAGAAGAGGCAGCAGTGCCAACGATGAACAGAATCGTGTAGGTGGCGGTAACTAAGAACAATGAGTAATGAGTAATGAATGGCCCTAATCAGTATAAGCCCATTCATTACTCATTATTCATTACTCATTGCACTGGTCAGGCATAATTCACCCTTCATCATAATTCGGAATACTTTTTATACCAGAAATAAAATCTTTGCATCGTTCGCAACTAAAACAGATGTTATGAGAAAGATTTTATTTCTTTTGGTTGTTTGTGCTGTAACAGGATTTGGGGTGGCTGCACAGTCAACCGGGAAAGTTTCCGGTACAATTCAGGATGATGCCGGCAAGCCGCTTGCCTCAGCAACGCTTTCTCTTCTAAGAGCCAAAGATTCGGTGCTTGTTAAACTGGCTGTTTCCAATAAAGAAGGCCATTACGAATTCATCAGCATCAAAGAGGGGAAGTATCTGCTCTCCATAACCTCTATTGGTTATGGAAAAAAGTTTTCTTCATCGTTTGATCTTACGGCAAGTGGTATTGGTCTTCCCGTTATTGCCTTGCAGCAGGCTTCAAAGGATATGAACCCAATAACGGTAACAGCCAAAAAGCCCTTCATTGAGACAAAGATCGACAGAACGATTGTGAATGTGGAAGCTTCGCCAAGCAGTGCCGGTTCAACCGCTTTAGAAGTATTGGAAAAATCTCCGGGTGTAACGGTAAATACTGATGGTATTGTTAGCCTGCGCGGTAAATCCGGCGTAATCATGATGGTAGATGGCAAGCCTACTTATCTGTCGGCTACTGATCTTGCTAATCTTCTGAAGAACATGCCGGCTTCTCAGTTGGATCAAATTGAGATTATGACAAATCCGTCGTCAAAGTATGATGCATCAGGAAATGCCGGGGTGATTAACATTAAAACCAAAAAGGGTAAGACCAATGGATTTAATGGCAGCTTTACCTTAGGCGCCACCACATCGATCTACCGGTTAGAGAACACAACTTATTTGCTTCCAAAGTCACAAAACAGTTTCAACTTCAATTACAAGGTAGATAAGATCAACGTTTTCGGCAACTATAACCCCAATTACTTCCGTGGCCGCAACACCATGATCTTCGACAGGAATTTTTCTGAAAACGGAATAAAATCAGGGTCATCGGACCAGGTAACCAAATTCAAGTTTGGCAATAATAACCATACGCTGAAACTTGGCCTGGATTATTATGCGGATAAGAAAAACGTTTTTGGTGTTGTAGTAAGTGGTTTTGTTTTCGATGGTCATCCAACGCCGAGAACCGTACAAACCTTGAGAGATGCAGCTGGAAATGTAACGTCTTCAATGATCTCAAATACAGAAAACAATATCAGTAATAAAAACTTTACTGGCAATCTAAACTGGAAGCATACGTTTGATAGTACCGGTAAAGA
>DASVSM010000323.1:0-13570 GCA_036388115.1 Flavisolibacter sp. | reverse complement strand
ACCTATAAAACAACGTTCTGGCAACCGCAGTTACTCTATATCGAAGCGGTTTATCATATTAAGCAGCGTGAGGACAGCACTGCGAAAACTTCCTTGCAAACCATCATTAACCAAAATTCCAACCCGGCACTGACAGAAAAGGCGCAGAATCTTTTAAGCGTATTGAGCCGCCGACGGCAAATTGAAGATGAGTTGAATGCTTATCAAATGCAAAACCAGTCAACACCAAATATCACAACGCAGGCAAATGATACCACGTCAACAGTACAGGTTCCTGAACCGCAAGCAACCGATACGTTAACAAAACGGCCGACGATCAGTTCTGTTCAGCAGCAAACGGCTAAGAAGGATCCTGTTACCGTTAAGCCACCGGTAGCCAGGGCAATAGATTCTATTGCCAAACAACAGGCAACCCCGAAACCACCGGCAGACACTGTTGCAAAGAAGCCCATTGTACAGAAACCAAAAACAGATACGCTTGTAAAAAAGGCACCGGTGCAAAAACCGGCTGACACCACAGCTAAAAAACCGGTCCCGCCAAAATCAAGTTCGGGTTATGCCTACGAAGCCAATACCGGTCATTCCGTTGTTATCATCCTTGACAAAGTTGATCCTGTTTTTGTGAACGAAGCCAGGAATGCCTTCTTCCGCTTTAACAGGGAAAAGTATAGTGCCCAGTCGTTGGATGCGCAGATTGTGCCACTGACGGCCGACATAAAACTGTTGTTGATAACCGGTTTCGCATCAGCACAAACCGCCACGGAATATGCTCAACGGGCAAAGGTCCTGGCACCATCAGAAATTATTCCGTGGCTCACTGGAAACAAGTATACGTTTACCATTATCTCCGCGCCAAATCTGGAGGTTTTAAAAACAAAGCCTGACATTAGCGCTTACAAGAAATTTTTGGAGCAGCATTTGCCGGGTAAGTTTTAAGGTAAGAGATAAAGGGTTTCTACCTGTATAGTCTTGTGCCATAAGAATATTGTTTTCCCAGGTAACAAACGTTAAATCGCTGATCCTACTCTCTTTTGCTCCTTTTCTCCTTCAACTCTTACCCTTAGCTTTGACGGACTGAATTTGCCTTTATAATTCATTCTTATATGAAAAAAACCCTCCGCATTTTCTGGATCGTTTTCTTCTCCGGCTTTGGAGCATTTGTCGTCTTCATCATGCTTTGCATTTTTGGAGTATTTGGCAAACTGCCTTCGTTGAAGGAACTAGAAAATCCAAGCATCCTGCAATCATCTGAAGTGTTTGCTGTTGATGGCACCCTGATGGGGAAGTATTATACGGAACGCGGTAACAGAAGCAGCGTATCGTACCGCGATATTTCGCCGCATGTGGTCAATGCCCTTATTGCTACGGAAGACGAACGTTTTTACGATCATGCCGGCATCGACGCCAAGTCAACCATGCGGGCTGTGTTTCTTTTAGGAAAAGAAGGGGGTGGTTCAACCATCACACAGCAGTTGGCAAAAGCATTACTGGCCCAGGGAACAAGGAATAAAGCCTGGCGGGTAATCGAAAAATTCAAAGAGTACATTGTTGCCATCAGGCTGGAAAGAAATTTCACCAAGGAAGAAATCATTGCCTTGTACCTGAATGCCGTTCCATATGGTGATAACATTTATGGGATAAAAAATGCAGCAAAAACGTTCTTTCAAAAAGAGCCGTACCAGTTATCGGTTGATGAAGCAGCTTTGCTGGTAGGAATGCTGAAAGGCAACTCGCTTTACCATCCTCACCGCCATCCAAAAGAAGCGAAAGAGAGACGTAACGTGGTCATTGACCAGATGGAAAAAAACGATAAGCTCACAACGACCGATGCAACAAAATACAAAGCACTTCCCATCAAGCTCAGTTACAAAAAAATGGATGAGAACACGGGGTATGCGCCTTATTTCCGTGAAGTGTTGCGCAATGAAGTTGCTGAAGTTTTGAAAGGCATGAATAATGCAGAAGGCGATGAATACAGTGTATATAAAGATGGATTGAAGATTTATACCACCATCAATCCGCGTATGCAGGAATATGCCGAGGAAGCGGTAGCACAGCAGATGCCGATCCTTCAAAAATCATTGAACAACCAACGCAATATAAAAAACGGAACGGTGTGGAAAGGCCACGAAGACGTGTTGGAGCGTGCCATGAAAGTAAGCGACCGCTGGCGTGCTATGAAAGAGGAAGGCCTCGGCGACAAAGACATCAGGGCAGCCTTCAAAACAAAAGTGCCAATGAAAATATTTGCCTGGAATCCAAAACGCGAAAGAGATACGGTGATGACCCCGATGGATTCTATTAAATACCACAGGCAAATGATGCAAACAGGTTTCATTGCCATGGACCCGGTAACAGGTGAGATCAAAGCGTGGGTTGGCGGCATCAACTTCAAAACGTATAAGCTTGACCATGCACAATTAGATGTAAAACGGCAGGTTGGTTCTACCATTAAGCCATTGCTCTATTGCCAGGCCATGGAAGAACGAGGCATGTCGCCCGAAACAATGGTGATGGACCAGCAGCAGTCGTTCGGAAACAACCAGCTAGTGCCAGCCACTACAAAAAGCTGTAAAGGCGGCGCCATCAGCATGGCTTCTGCCCTGGCGTGGTCAAAAAACTGCGCAACGGCTTACATCATGAAACAGGTAGGCCCGGCACAGTTCTCAAACTTTTTAGAGCGCATTCAAATCCCTACAAAAGTAGAGCCCTTCCCTTCAATTGCGCTTGGTTCCTGCGACCTGTCGCTTTATGAAATGCTTTGGGGCTATACCATTTTTGCGGGCGGAGGCTTTTCTACCAAGCCAACATTTATCAGTCGCATTGAAGACCGTAATGGTAACGTGATCTACCGTTCCAATGTTGGTGCAAATCGTAAGCAGGTAGTAAGCGAGGCAACTGCCTACAAGATGGTAAAAATGATGGAAGGCCCGGTGACCAAAGGAACTGCCAAAGGCCTGATGCAGGATCTTGGCGTAAGAGAGATGGGTGGAAAAACCGGTACCACAAATGACAATGCCGATGCATGGTTCATGGGTTACACACCGCAGCTTTTAGCCGGTGTATGGATTGGTTGCGATGACCGCTTTATCCGTATTGAAAGTGCGCAGGGTTATGGCGGTACTGCGGCAAGACCTATCTTCCAGGCATTCTATAAAAAGGCCCTGAACGATAAAAATCTTGGGTTAGATAAGGAAGCAACCTTCCCTGTTCCTGCCGATCTGCAAAACGAAATCACCAACGCTGATATCATGGAGATTATTCCGGAGTATGATGACGCTTCCGGCGATAATCAGGATATGAATGCAGATGACTACACACTGGATACAACTTCCTACCAGAATATGAAACCGGAATCGGAAAAGCCGGTACTTAACGAAGAAAGACCAAAGAATGAACCCAGAAGGGATACAGCAAGAAAAGTAACACAGATTGGCGCTCCGCAAGAAGATAAGAAAGAAAAGAAAGGCTTTCTTGGTGGGCTGTTCAAGAAAAAGTATAAACCAAAAGAAGAACAAAAGTCGAATGATTATTAAATAGAACTAAGATTTTTTGGATTTAAAGGATTCATAAGAAATGAAAAAGTCGTCTTTGTTGAAGGACGGCTTTTTGTTTTTAAACTGTTCTGTTTTCGCGATAATCCATCCCTTCGTGTAAATCTTAGTTCTATATCTTTGCGCAACTTCAAAATCACTTATGAGTATTCTTGTCAATAAAGATTCGAAAGTGCTGGTTCAGGGTTTCACAGGAACAGAAGGCACTTTCCATGCCTCGCAGATGATCGAGTATGGAACAGCTGTGGTGGGTGGTGTAACTCCTGGGAAAGGTGGTACATCCCACCTCGACAGAAAAGTGTTTAACACCGTAGCCGACTGTGTGAAAGAAACAGGGGCTAACGTTTCTATCATTTTTGTACCACCAGCTTTTGCGGCAGACGCCATTATGGAAGCTGCTGATGCCGGGGTTGCTTTGGTAGTGTGTATCACAGAAGGAATCCCTGTTCAGGATATGGTGAAAGTGAAAAACTTTCTGCAAGGAAAAGAGACCCGTTTGATCGGGCCAAACTGTCCGGGTGTAATTACTGCGGGTGAGTGTAAGGTTGGTATTATGCCGGGGTTTGTATTTAAGCAGGGCAGGATCGGGATTGTTTCCAAATCAGGAACATTAACTTATGAAGCTGCGGACCAGGTTGCAAAAGCCGGTCTGGGTATTTCTACAGCTGTAGGTATTGGCGGCGATCCCATCATTGGAACAACCACAAAAGAGGCGGTGGAATTATTTATGAATGATCCCGGAACAGATGCGATTGTTATGATTGGTGAAATTGGCGGCGGCATGGAAGCCGAAGCAGCGAGATGGATAAAAGACTCAGGAAATAAAAAACCTGTTGTTGGATTTATCGCCGGTCAAACTGCTCCTCCTGGCCGTCGGATGGGTCATGCCGGGGCCATTGTTGGTGGTGCAGAAGATACGGCAGAAGCAAAGATGAAAATCATGGAAGAATGCGGTATTCATGTGGTGCAAAGCCCCGCAGATATTGGAAAGACAATGGCTGGAATCATGTAGGGACATACTACCAGTATGTCCGAAAAAAAGTGAGGCCCTTCTAAATCGAAGGGCCTCGTCGCATTCATTAAGGTCTCGGATCGGACTGCATCTTACAGTCGCATCCGGAAGTAGGTTTGTGCATCTTTCAAGTGCGTATCATAGATGGCATTTAACCACTGACGTTTAGTGCCTGCTTGATAAATAAAAGTTAAGGGAAGTGACGGCCTCCAAGGCCCCTCCCGGGGAGGGGTTTCCCTTCACAGACCCTTGCTTTTAGAAGATACTTATCAAGCTCAATCATTTTTTTGATTGGGTCTTTTTATGATACTAGCAGAAGGTTTTCATGGCATCGTCTGCGGAATTCATCCTGAGTGAAGCCAAAGGGTCGCAACCAGTTCATCTTTCATAACAACGTGGTGCATTCAAGGAGCACGAAGAATACAATGAACCACACAACGAACACAAAGACCTTTCCTTTGCTTCTTAGCCTCTTTGCGTGAAACCCCAACTGAGTTATAGAATTAAGCGATAAAAAAAGAGGCATGCTTAAGCTGGCGTTGCAGCTCTGACACTTTCCCTCCTTAGATATCAGGAGAGCCTATGAAAGCAGCAATTCGCATTCATGCTGCAAAGCCATTTTACTAATGGCTGCCGTTCCCACCTGTTCGCAAACCAACCCGCCTGCAATGTTGGCAATTTCGGCCATCAGGTGCACATTTCTTTTAACTGCATAAACAAGCGCTGCTACTGCAATAACCGTATCTCCTGCTCCGGAAACATCAGCGATATTACGGATATGTGAAGGAATGATTCCGGCACCTTCGCCATGCTGATAAAACACGCCTTTTTCAGACAACGTAATCAACGAAATATGATGGTGAAGTTGCAGCCGTAATGCTTCGTGTATCTCCTGTAAACCAGGTAGTGCCGCATCAACCGCTAAAATATTTAAGGCTTCTTTTACCTCTTTCAGATTTGGTTTGAAAAGATCAACTCCCTGGTAGGCAAAGAAATTTTTCCGCTTCGGATCAACAGCCGTCAATACGTTATTTTCCTTGCAGATGGCAATCACCTCTTTGATGACTGCTTCTGTGAGAACACCTTTGTTATAGTCTTCGAGAATAACGACATGAGGGTTTTCATTCTCTACAAAAGCCCTGAAATTACTTAGCAGCTCCTGCTGCTCTACTTCCGTTAAGTCAGACGTTATTTCTGCATCCAATCGCATCATTTGCTGGTTGCGACTGATGATGCGGGTTTTGTTTGTCGTAATGCGATGAGAACTTCTTAATGTATAAGTTGTACTGATATATTTATCAGCAAAAAGCTGGTTCAGGCAGGTTGCATCATCATCGTCACCTGTTACGGATATTACGGATGCCCTGGCGCCCAGCGACTGAAGATTCAACGCAACGTTGCCGGCACCGCCAATCCGTTGTTCTTTTTTTGAAACAGAAACAATGGGAACAGGAGCTTCGGGAGAAATACGTTCAACACCTCCCCATAAGTAGGTGTCGAGCATCACATCACCGATAACGCCAACTTTAATTGCATTAAAATCCTGGAACAGTTGTCCTACATTTTCCATAGCCTATGCCGCTTTTTTCCGGCCGGCCAAAGCAACGAAATAAATTGGAATTCCAAGGAGAACAATACCAAGCCCGTAATAAGGGTAAGCTCCCTGATACATGATCAGCAACGTGCAAAAGGCAGTTCCCATCAGGATATAAATAGCAGGAAGCACTGGGTAGCCAAATGCTTTATAAGGCCTTTCAGCATCAGGACGTTTTTTACGCAGAATAAAAATACCGGCAATTGTCAACACATAAAAAAGCACTACCACAAATGAAACCATGTCGAGAAGATTGCCATATTGACCACTAAGGCAAAGGGCACAAGCCATAGCGCACTGAATCCACAATGCATATTCGGGAACGGAATTTTTGTTCAGCGTTCCTGTTTTCTTAAAGAACAACCTGTCGTTGGCCATGGTATAATAAACCCTTGCGCCTGCCAGGATCAGCCCATTGTTACAACCGAATGTTGATACCATAATAAGCACCGCAAGAATGGTAGTACCAACAGCGCCAAAGATTTCATTGGAAACCGATAAGGCAATACGGTTGTCTTTCGCAAATGCTAATTGTTCTATCGGCAGAACAGATACGTACATCAGGTTTGCCGCCACGTAAACGATGGTCACGATCAGGGTTCCAAGAAACAAACTCAGGCCAATATTCCGCTGCGGATTTTTTACTTCGCCTGCTATAAATGTTACGTTATTCCAGGCATCGGAACTGAAGATGCTTCCTACCATCGCCGAGGCAATGGCTCCCAGTGCGGCAACGCCAATTAATGGCGTCCAGCTATTTGCCGTACTGGCTGCATCCATTCTGGTGGCATGTTGCTTTATTGTCCAAGCATCCTGCCAGTTAGCATCCCAGATAGCTCCCTTTGCAGCCATAAAGCCAAAAATTATTAAACCAAATAGTGCCAGCAATTTGGCCGTGGTAAAGGTTGTTTGAATCAGCTTACCGCTTTTTATGCCTTGCGTGTTAATGTAAGTGAGAAGGAGAATCAACACAATCCCAACTAGCTGCGCAGCGGTAATCTTAAAGCCCTCTGAAAAGGATAAGATCACATTTCCATCTCCGAGCGATGGAACGAGGTAGCCTAAAAATTTTCCAAAAGCTACTGCTACTGCTGCAATTGTTCCTGTTTGAATAACGGAAAAAAAACTCCATCCATACAAAAACCCGATGAACGGATTATAGGCTTCCCGCAGGTAAACATATTGACCACCTGCTTTTGGAAACATGGCACTTAACTCACCATAGCTCAGGGCAGCCGTCAGTGTCATAAAGCCGGTGATCAGCCAGGCAGCTATCAGCCAACCGGTGGAACCAAGGTCTTTCAGCATGTCGGCACTCACAATAAAAATTCCCGAACCAATCATTGATCCGGCAACGATCATGGTTGCATCCATTAAGCCAAGGGAACGTTTAAAGGATTTGTCTTCCGCTATTGCTTCTTTGGGAGTTAGTGTATGGTCTTGCATGAACCCAATTTTTTTTGGAAGATACGGCTTTCACTTGTTCAGTTACAGACATAAAAAAATCCTGCAGGAGCAGGATTTCAATAGCTATTAGACACAGCATTATTTCTTCTTGTACTTTTCGTTCAATCCTTTTACCAGGTCCCCGGTGATATCATAGGAACTGTCACGATAGAACATAAAACCTGGTTCGTAGGCAAGAATATAGGTGAAGCCCCTGGACCTGTTGTACTCTTTTAAAAACTCTTCCACTTTGTTTTTTACTTCCTGCATCTTTCGCATGGAGAGATCTTGCAGCCTGAGTTCCATTTGTTGTTTTGCAGAAGCAAATCGTTGTTGCATTTGCACAATATCACGGTTGGCATTTTCCGATTCCTGTGACGACATTGTTTGCGCCTGGCTCTGGTATTGCGTAAACTTATCGTTGTATGATTTCTGCAGACGGGCCAGCTCGCTGTTGACCTTCTCTTCCTCCCTGCTTAGTTCTGCCTTCACCTCTTTTACCATGGCAAAAGAGTTGTTCAATGAGTCCATCTCAAAATAAGCGATGCGAAAATCACCTTCGGGTATGGTGCCGGTGCGCTGGGTAGCAGAAGCTACTTTCGCCGGTTCGGCTCTCTTATTGGATGAAAAATGCAAGTAGAAGAGTACAGCTACAGCAATCAACAACACGACGTTTAAAACAAGCGAGGCATTCTTCATGCAAACAAAAATTTTAGTCAGCGAAAATAAATGTATCGGGCGGTTCGGAAACGTTAAAAGGCGGGTTGGTTCGTGGTTATGATTCTTTAAAAATGCGGTTCCTAACCACCGGAAACAAAAAGGAGCAAGATTTCTCTTGCTCCTTAGGTTATTTTAATTCGTGTAAGTCGTAATAAAATTTCTGTTTACTTATTCATCATCGTCAAACGTCATTGCTTCACGGGCGGTTTGCAGCAGTTCATATTCTTCCTTGCTACCAACAATCATGTTCTCAAATTCGCGAAGACCAGTACCGGCAGGGATCAGGTGACCCGTGATTACGTTCTCTTTCAAACCAATCATATCATCTGTTTTACCCTGAATGGCTGCAGAAGACAATACTTTGGTTGTTTCCTGGAACGATGCGGCAGAGATCCAACTTGGTACGCCAAGTGATGCTTTCGTGATACCCAACAGTGTAGGTTGAGAAGTCGCCGGTTTTGCATCGCGGTAGTCAACCAGTTTCTTGTCGTTACGACGAAGAATGGAATTCTCTTCACGCAGTTCGCGCAGTGTAACAATCTGGCCGGCTCTCATTCTTGTTGATTCGCCTGGCTCTGTTACCACCTTCTTGTCATAGATATGATCATTCTCTTCGATGAATTCAAACTTATCGGTCAAATCTTCTTCGAGGAATTTCGTATCACCCGGATCAACTATCGACACCTTACGCATCATCTGGCGAACGATCACCTCAATGTGCTTATCATTGATTCTTACACCCTGTAAGCGATAAACTTCCTGGATCTCATTCACCACGTACTGCTGTACAGCGAACGGACCTTGAATGGAAAGAATATCCTGCGGAGCGATCTGGCCATCGGATAAGGCATTACCAGCTTTTACAAAGTCACCATCCTGTGCCAGGATCTGGCGTGTCAATGGAACTAAGTATTTACGGGTTACGCCATCTCTTGCTTCGATGATGATCTCGCGGTTACCGCGTTTTACAGCACCCATGGTTACCACACCGTCAATTTCAGAAACGATAGCAGGGTTCGATGGGTTACGGGCTTCAAACAACTCCGTTACACGTGGAAGACCACCGGTGATATCACGCAGCTTACCTAACACACGTGGAATCTTCACCAACACCTGCCCGGCTCTTACTTCCACATCTTCATCTACCACGATATGGCTACCGGTTGGCAAGTTGTAAGATTTGCGATCTTTTCCTTCAACAATGATGGAAGGAATTTTTGTTTTATCTCTTGTTTCGATAACCACTTTCTCACGGTGACCGGTTTGTTCATCGGACTCCTCGCGGAACGTGATACCATCAATAACATTCTCAAACCGCAACGTACCGTTTTGCTCAGCAATAACGACGTTGTTGAATGGATCCCATGTACAAATGACATCGCCTTTCTTAATTTGCTGACCATCCTTTACATTCAGGGTAGCACCGTAAGGAATGTTGTTAGTGATTAACAGGCGATCAGCTTTTTGATCCATAATTCTTGCTTCACCTGTACGACCGATAACAATTTGTACTTTATCACCTTCATTGTTTGTTGTCATAACAGAACGAAGACCATCGAACTGGATCGTACCATCAAACTTTGCAACCAATGTTGATTCAACCGATGCAGAACCGGCCACACCACCCACGTGGAAGGTACGAAGCGTTAACTGTGTACCTGGCTCACCAATGGATTGTGCTGCAATGATACCTACGGCATCGCCTTTCTGTGCCAGGTAACCTGTTGCCAGGTTTTTACCATAACACTTCACACACGTACCACGCTTGGCCTCGCAAGTGAGTACGGAGCGAATCTCCACTACCTCGATACCGGCTGTTTCAATACGACGGGCAACTCCTTCAGTGATCTCCTCACCGGCTGGCGTGATCAGTTGATCAGACAGCGGATCATAAATATCGTGTACCGATGTACGTCCTTCAATACGATCGGACAATGGTTCGATAATATCTTCATTATCTTTTAGGGCAGAAGTAGCAATACCACGAAGGGTTCCGCAATCTTCTTCTGTAATTACTACGTCCTGTGCAACGTCAACCAGACGACGGGTTAAGTAACCGGCATCGGCTGTTTTCAGGGCCGTATCGGCCAGACCTTTACGGGCACCGTGGGTAGAGATAAAGTAATCCAATACGTTTAATCCGCCTTTGAAGTTGGAAAGAATTGGATTTTCAATGATCTCGGAACCGGTAGAACCGGATTTACGCGGCTTTGCCATCAATCCCCTGATACCGGCCAACTGCTTGATCTGTTGTTTGGAACCACGGGCGCCGGAATCCAACATCATAAACACTGAGTTGAATCCTTGTTTATCGGCTGCTAACTCGCGGATCAATGTTTCCGTGATACGGGTATCCACACGAGACCAGATGTCAACGATCTGGTTGTACCGTTCGTTGTTGGTGATCAAACCCATGTTGTAGTTTTCCCACACTTCTTCCACTTCGGCTTTGGCGTTGTCAACCAACTCTTGCTTAATGTCCGGAATAATCAGGTCATTAATAGAGAAGGACAATCCACCACGGAAGGCCATGCGGAAACCAAGGGTTTTGATGTCATCCAAAAACTTAGCAGTCTTTGGTACGTTTGTGATATTGATGATATCGCCAATGATCTCACGCAGATTTTTCTTGGTCAACAGCGCATTTACAAAACCAACTTCTTTTGGAACAAACTGGTTGAAAATAACACGGCCGACTGTTGTTTCAATCAGCTTGTTTGTGAGTGATCCATCTTCGTTACGGAAGTTTGTTTTCACCCTGATATGCGCATGAAGATCAATCTGGTTTTCATTGTATGCAATGATCACCTCTTCTGTGCTGTAGAAAGCTTTTCCTTCGCCGCGAACCTTTAGTTCAGGTGTAGATTTTCTTCCTTTAGAAATATAATACAGACCAAGAACCATGTCCTGGGAAGGAAGGGTGATTGGCGTACCATTCTGCGGGTTCAAAATGTTATGAGAGGCAAGCATCAACAACTGCGCTTCCAGGATAGCCGCATGGCTCAATGGAACGTGTACTGCCATCTGGTCACCATCAAAGTCGGCGTTGAAAGCTGACGTAACGAGCGGGTGAAGTTGGATTGCTTTACCTTCTACTAATTTTGGCTGGAAGGCCTGGATGGATAAACGGTGCAGCGTTGGGGCACGGTTCAACATGATCGGGTGACCTTTCAAAATATTCTCGAGGATATCCCAAACAATGGCTTCTTTTTTATCAACAAGTTTCCTTGCAGACTTCACTGTTTTTACGATACCTCTTTCAATTAATTTGCGAATGATGAATGGCTTGAACAATTCAGCACCCATATCTTTCGGCAAACCGCACTCATATAATTTCAATTCAGGGCCTACCACGATAACCGAACGACCGGAATAGTCAACACGTTTACCAAGTAAGTTCTGACGGAAACGACCTTGCTTACCTTTCAGTACATCGGAAAGTGATTTCAGCGCACGGCCACCTTCTGCTTTAACCGCATTTGATTTACGGCTGTTATCAAACAAGCTGTCAACAGCTTCCTGTAACATACGCTTTTCGTTACGCAGGATTACTTCCGGCGCCTTGATCTCCAACAAACGCTTTAAACGGTTGTTACGGATGATCACACGACGGTATAAGTCGTTCAGATCCGAAGAAGCGAAACGGCCACCATCCAATGGTACTAACGGACGCAGTTCCGGTGGAATAACCGGGATATATTGCATTACCATCCATTGCGGCTGGTTGCTGATTCTTGTTTGTGCATCACGGAACGATTCAACAACTGACAAACGCTTTAAGGCGTCGGCTTTACGTTGCTGAGAAGTTTCTGTAGCAGCAGCATTTCTTAAATCAAATGATAACTGGTCAAGATCGATTCTTGCCAACAGATCGTGTACTGCTTCAGCACCCATCTTGGCAATAAACTTGTTTGGATCTTCATCAGGCAGATACTGGTTGTCTTTTGGAAGGGTATCCAAAATATCCAGGTACTCTTCTTCTGTCAGCAGATCACCATAGTTCTGACCTTTATCAGCACGGAGACCGGGTTGGATGACCACGAAACGTTCGTAGTAAACAATGCTCTCTAATTTCTTAGAGCTCATTCCCAACAGGTAGCCAATTTTATTAGGCAGGGATTTGAAATACCAAATGTGTACAACCGGTACAACCAATTTGATATGACCCATGCGTTCGCGACGAACTTTCTTCTCTGTTACTTCCACACCGCAACGGTCGCAAACGATGCCTTTATAACGAATACGCTTGTATTTACCGCAGGCACATTCGTAGTCTTTTACAGGACCAAAAATCCTCTCGCAGAACAAACCGTCTCTTTCCGGTTTGTACGTACGATAGTTAATGGTTTCAGGCTTCAGAATTTCACCAAAGCTTTTTTCCAAAATGCTATCTGGTGAAGCCAAACCAATCGTAATCTTGGAGAACGTTGGTCTTGGGCGATTGTCTCTTTTATTAAAAGCCATTTTTGATTATTTCTAGTTTGTAGATTTTTTTGAAACGTGAGTGGTGAATTGTCAGTGGTGAGTTTGAGTCTTTTCACTCACCATTCACCACTGACCACTCACAGTATTAATCGTGGAACTTAAGATCCAATCCTAATCCTCTCAACTCATGAACCAATACATTGAATGATTCAGGAATGCCCGGACGTGGAATGTTCTCGCCTTTCACAATTGCTTCGTATGTTTTTGCACGACCGATGATGTCATCCGATTTCAACGTTAATAGCTCCTGCAGAATGTTGGACGCACCATAAGCCTCGAGTGCCCATACTTCCATCTCACCAAAACGCTGACCACCAAACTGTGCTTTACCACCCAGCGGCTGCTGTGTAATTAAGCTGTATGGTCCGATTGAACGGGCATGCATTTTATCATCCACCATGTGGTGAAGTTTGATGATATAGATAACACCCACCGTTGCTTTCTGGTCAAAGCGGTCACCCGTTTCACCATCATACAAGTAAGTATGACCGAAAGAAGGAAGACCTGCATCGGAGATGTGTTTTGCAATATCATCAACACTTGCTCCGTCGAAGATTGGTGTGGCAAAGCGAATTCCTAACTTCTCACCTGCCCAACCCAACACAGTTTCGTAAATCTGTCCGAGGTTCATACGACTAGGTACACCTAGTGGATTAAGTACGATGTCTACCGGAGTACCGTCTTCTAAGAACGGCATGTCTTCAGCACGCACAATCTTAGCAACGATACCTTTGTTTCCGTGACGTCCAGCCATTTTAT
>DASVSM010000322.1:0-4872 GCA_036388115.1 Flavisolibacter sp. | reverse complement strand
TGTAAATCATTTTAATACTCCCTGTTATCAATTGTAAATTCTACCACATATTTCCCGCTAGGCCTATTTAATGGCTTCTTATTGTTTGCCAATTGCTAACTCCTGCATCCCCTTATTCGGTTATAATCATTGGTTGTTTCGGTTATTTTTTTTCGGTCTTCTCCAAGCCAGATTTGCACCATAAATCAAACTACCATGATCATGAAAAAAATCTTTTTAGGTACGCTGCTGTTGGCAGCTTTTTTTATTTCCTGCTCCAAGGCCAATGATAAGAAGCCTGTCAGTAACCAGTCGGCAGAAACGGTTCTTTTCTGGAACGAGATAGCCTACAATGCCTTTGGCGGTGCACAATACCAGCATTCGCTGCTGGCTTCCCGCATCAATGCCATGATGCACCTGGCCATACACGATGCCCTGAACAGCATTGAAGGAAAATATGCCCGGTACGCCTACAACGGAAATGATAAAGAGGCCGATCCGCTGGCTGCGGCAGCAGCGGCTGCGCATGCCATTCTGGTAAATGAAATTGCCGACAGGAAGAGCTTTCTCGACTCAGCATTGACCCAATCCTTTTCAATGATTAAAGAAGGCGAAGCAAAAACAAAAGGGCTTGCCTTAGGAAAAGAAGCTGCATACGCCGTTCTTGCAAAAAGGGCCAACGATGGTAAAGACGGTGAGCTGTTTGGGCAAATCCCGCCGTCCGAAGTTCCGGGCATTTATCAACCGGTTCCGCCTTTCAATATTATGTTCGCTCCTCACTGGGAGAATGTAAAGCTGTTTTCGTTAAGTCAAAAAGACCAGTTCCGCAGCAAATCTTTTCCCGCATTGAACAGCCAGGAGTACGCCACTGCGTTTAACGAAGTAAAAGAAAAAGGTAAGTTGAATAGCGGCACCCGTTTGCCTGATCAATTGGCGTATGCAAGGTTCTGGTACGAGTTTTCAGAAGCTGGATGGAACCGGGTTGCCAGAACAGTAGCGGTTAGTAAAAAACTTAACCTGTTAGAAGCAGCGAGATTATTTGCCCTGGTGGATATGGCCATTGCCGATGCGTACATAGCCGGCTGGGATGCTAAGATCCATCACAATTTCTGGCGTCCTTACACCGCTATTCGCAAAGCAGATGCAGATGGTAACAATGCCACTTCTGTTGACGCCGCCTGGGAGCCTGAAATGCCCACGCCGCCGGTGCACGATTATCCATCTACACACAGTGCCCTTGGAAATGCGGCAGCTACCGTTCTTGCAAAGATCCTGGGCGACAATACACCATTTGCCATGTCCTCACCAACCGCTTTTCCTGCTGGTACAGTCAGGAGCTTTCAAAGCTTTAGCCAGGCTGCAAATGAGAATGCCGATTCAAGAGTGATGGCAGGTATTCATTTTCGTTTTTCCTGCGTGGCCGGGCAGGAGCTGGGTACAAACATTGGCAACTGGACGGTTGATAATCATCTGAAGCCATTGAAGTAAGTTCATCTGAATAAAAAATGTTGTTGCATTTGCAGCAACATTTTTTATTGGGTTATAAAACATATTCCGGCCACCGGCAACGTCCCCGTTTTCGGTTAGCCTGGGGGCAAAGTTGGGGATTGAAAACCGTCCCAATAAAAAACAGCTTTACACAAAACTATCAATCATGAAAATACTGTTGTTATTACCGCTGATCATCTTTTCCATAATTACTTTCCCGCAAACATTGGAAGGTGTAAACCCAGAACACCTTGTTACGCAGGTGGCTTATCAATCAACAAAGGCCCATGGGTTAAAAGACGGGCTATTGGTACAAAAGATCGCCCTTAAAACAGGCGTCACACTGGACTATGTGGAAAAAGGAAACAAAACCGGAACGCCGGTAATTTTTCTGCATGGCCTTACTGATTCCTGGCACTCTTTCGAATCCGTATTTGCAACGCTGCCCTCCTCTGTGCGTGGTTTTGCCATCACACAACGCGGACATGGAGATTCTGAAAAGCCGGCTGAAGGCTATACTCCCAGGGAATTTGCCGCAGATGTTGCCGCATTTATCCGGCAAAAAAGTTTAGGGTCTGCCATCATTGTCGGGCATTCCATGGGTGGTATTCATGCACAACAATTTGCACTTAGCTATCCAAAACTGGTAAAAGGAATTGTGATCATCGACTCCGATCCGGCATTCAAAGACAATCCGGGTATGAAGGAATTTTACCAGGAGGCAATGACGATGAAAGGAAAATTTAGCCGGGATTATATGGACGGCTTTCAAAAATCAACCATCGCTAATCCCATCGACAGCGCTTATTACAGGGTGATTGTAGCGGAGGGAATGAAAACGCCTGTGAGGGTGTTTCAGTCTGTATTGAGTGGAATTATGCAGGTAGATTTTGTGCCTCAGCTAAAAAATATTCAATGCCCTGTGTTGGTGCTTTGGGGTGATAAAGATGCCTTCTGTATCAGAAAAGGACAGGACCTCATGACGACGCACCTTAAAAAGGCAAAGCTGGTTATTTACGAAGGTATAGGCCATGCCCTTCATTGGGAAGAACCTAAACGTTTTGTAAATGACCTCATGCAATTTATTCAATTGGTTCAATTGAACGGTGGTGAAACAAACATTAAAAAATAGGACTGTGCGCTTTATTGCTTTTCTCAAACAATTCAAAGCTTTTGTGCTTTATCCTTTGCAAAACATGCCTGTGCCCGACTTCAATAATAAGCATGACAACACGATGCTCTAATCACAAACAACCAACCTCAAACTTCAAACTTTATTTATGCCTACGCCATTAGATATTTTGCTGGACCCCGTTTCATTGTACATTCTCGGGATGTACCTGTTGCTCATTCTATGGGAAGCCATTTTTCCTGCGCGGAAACTCCCGCATGTTCCTTACTGGAAAATAAAAGGAATTGTGTTTTTCTTTTTCTTTTTTTACCTGTCTACTTACCTGCCGCTGTTTTATGCAGCATGGCTGCCAACATCGCAGTTGATTGATTTGTCAACCATCCATCCTGTTATTGCCGGTATTGCGGGCACATTAGTTTATGAGTTGGGAATGTATGTCTGGCACCGCTCCATGCACAAAAGCAATCGGCTTTGGAAGATCTTTCACCAGATGCACCACAGTGCGGAACGGCTGGATACATACGGCGCATTTTATTTTAGTCCTTTTGATATGATTGGCTTTACCTTATTGGGTACGGTTTGCTTCTCGTTTATCACGGGTCTGCCGCCGCAGTCAATTACCATCATTCTGCTGGTAACAAATTTCTTCAGCATTTTTCAACATGCCAATATTAAAACGCCTACATGGATCGGGTACATCGTGCAGCGTCCCGAGAGCCACGCAGTGCACCATGCCAAAGGTGTGCATGCCTACAATTATTCCGATCTGCCGCTATTTGATATCCTGTTCGGCACGTTTAAAAACCCGGAGAGATATGTGCCCGAAACGGGATTTTATTTGGGCGCATCGGAACGGATAGCGGACATGCTGCTATTTAAGGATGTAAGTGAAGAATGGCAAGAGACGAAGGCCACTGCGCAAAAGGAGGCGGAAGTATTTTCCTGATATCCTGTTTCGATGTATAAAAAATTTATTTTACTATCCATATTACAGCTATGGAAATCGAAATCCTCGAAACAGAACGCCTCTTGCTTCGCAAACTCACGCTGGAAACGTATGATCATGTTTTCAACAACTACCAGGAAGAAGAAATTAAATTTTTTTGTTGCAAAAATGAAAATGACCTGGCAGAGGAGCGCAGGAAATTTAAGCAGGGCTGTCCATGTACCGAAAGTCTTTTCTTGTTTTCCAGTTAATCCAAAGGCCGATAATGCTATCATTGGCTGGTGTGGTTATCATACCTGGTACTTTTTGCACTTCCGTGCGGAGATTGGTTATGTTCTTTCGGATGAAAGCAAAAGAGTACTGGGGTTCATGAAAAAAGCTTTGTTTGCCGTTATTAAATACGGGTTTGAACAAATGGGGATGAAATAGAAATGATGTCCTGACCGTACGGATTTTATTTGGTTGTTCTCTTTTGGCTGAGCAAAAAGTTTAACCAGCATAATTGTAAAGTTGCCTTCCAAGAAGGCAACTTTTGTTTAAAGGCGTCTCCCCGATATCAGTGATGGTTATACCAGTTTCGGCCATTGAAAAAGGCCTGCGATTCTTCCATTTTTACACCATCAATCAAACAAAATAGTTTCATCACATTTAAAAAACAAAAAATGAAAAAAGTATTATTCCTGTTGACGGTAGCCGTTTGTAGCCTGCTCTCAGCAAATGCGCAATCAGAAAATGACCTGGTGATTTCGGCCGGCGATTTAAAAAAGATCACATTGGGCGACAACATGAAAGTTGTTCTTATCAGTTCCAGTGACATTCCGAAGGAAGTAAGGATCACAAAGCTCCTTATGGACAAACTGCAGGTTAGCGTTGCCAATGGAGCAATGCTATTGGTGCCAAACAAAAAACTAACCGAAACGGTGTTTGTGGTGGTGGATAAAATAACGAAAGTAACCCTTGGAGAAAACACAAGTGTTAGGTCATCCGGTTTCTTGCGAAGCGACATTGATTTGTATGTAAGCGATGGTGCCAGCGTAAACCTGAGAACCACCGGCAGGCTTAAAGCCTTCCCGATTGGTGATACCAACTTAGAGATAAAAAGCACACCTATCTCTTTCACGGTTGCCACTAACATCTATTAAAAAAGCAGTTGGCTTTATCAAATGCCCCTTGACGGGGCTTTTATGAAAACCGACGTCGCTGGAATGATTGCCGAATGACCTTCTTCAGTTCAGGCACATTTTGATCTTTTTCTCAATCAGTATTCTTTTCTCACCCATCTCCCAAAGGTCAGCTTCGTCATCAAGAGCAATGTAAAAAAGGAATG
>DASVSM010000321.1:0-6343 GCA_036388115.1 Flavisolibacter sp. | reverse complement strand
GATCGCAAGAGCATTAAACATTAAAGGCCTTATTAATATCCAGTTTGCCATTAAAGATGGGAAAGTGTATGTGATAGAAGCCAACCCGAGAGCTTCCCGCACCACGCCGTTTATTGCAAAAGCCTACAACATTCCTTACCTGAATGTGGCTACCAAAGTGATGATGGGCGAAGCAAAACTGAAAGACTTTACGTTTGAGAAAAAGCTGAATGGTTTTGCCATTAAAGAGCCGGTTTTCTCTTTCAATAAATTTCCGAACGTGAACAAAGAGCTTGGGCCGGAGATGAAAAGCACCGGCGAAGCAATCCGGTTTATCAAAGATTTGAGAGATCCTTATTTCAGACAATTATATAAGGATAGAAGTATGTATTTAAGTAAATAATGCCTGAACCTGGATTGATAGGATGCAGAAGATGATCAGGAAAGTTTTTAGCAATGCAAACTGAAATCAAATTACTGATTGAACAATTAAGGGATGCTTACGAAGGTGAGCCCTGGTTTGGCAGAAGTGTGAAGGAGCTATTGAATGAAGTGAACGAAAAACAGGCCTTTGTAAAACTGAATGACCAGCATAGCTTCCTGGAACTGGTTTGGCACATGGTTACCTGGCGAGAGTTTACTGTCCACTGCCTGCAGCCGTCTTCTGATAGAAGCCTCAAATATTTTGAGGACCTCGACTGGAGAGAATTGGACCACACTAATCTATCCTTGTGGCCGGAAGGTTTGAGAATGCTGGATGAATCGCAGGAAAGATTACTGGCTGCTTTGCAGCAGCAGGATGATTCAATTCTGAATAATGTGGTTAAAGAACGGAACTACAATTACCGGAAGTTGATCACAGGTGTAATCCAGCACGACATTTACCATTTGGGACAAATTGCTTACCTGAATAAAGCTTTGAAAAATTCGTAGTGTACGTTGTGGTTCTTAGTGCTCTTTGTGCTACTTTTTTTGGAGCAAGAAGGACACTAAGAATAGTGAACATAAAGGCCTCAACTTTCTATTCCTTGTTCTTTGTATCAATTACAATCGTTACAGGGCCATCGTTCAGTAATTCCACTTTCATGTCAGCACCAAAAAGACCGGTTTGTATTTTTTTGCCGAGATCTTTTTCCAGCTGCACAATCATTTTTTCATACATAGGGATAGCAAAATCAGGTTTACTTGCTTTTATATAACTGGGGCGATTACCCTTTTTAGTAGAAGCGTGAAGGGTAAATTGGCTTACGAGCAGAATTTCGCCGCCAACTTCCAGGACCGATTTATTCATCACCTTATTTTCATCATTAAAAATGCGCAGGTTAACAATCTTGGCACTTAGCCATCGGATATCTTCCTCTTTATCGGCATCTTCGATGCCAAGTAAAACCAACAAGCCACCATGAATTGCACCTGTAATGATTCCATCGACTGTTACACATGCTTTTGTGACTCTTTGAATAACTGCCCGCATAATTCAGAATAACTTCTATTTGATGTGGTAAATCAGAGGGGAAAGTTTCATGGTCTTCCCATCCGGGCCTTTCGCAAATAAATTACCAATAACAACAAGATGTCCAGGTTTCAGATGATCCTTTATCAATTGCTTTACTTCTGCTGAAAAATAGGTCCCTTGGCTGTTTGCTGATTTCACTAGCCCTTTTTCATCCTGGATATTTACTGTGTACCCAATTACTTCATACGAGATATCAAATGGAAAATCTTTTATGTAAGCACCAACGCCTTGCTGTGCCCGAAATGCACCAGATACCACAGTGTCACCAGAAGTAAACCCACCAACAGTTCCAATGGGAACCGGTATGTTTCGCACCCTGAAGCGGGATGCACCTACAATTCGACCATCTAGGTAAAGTGAGATAATACACTCGTCTGTGAGTGATTTAACACGGACCATGTATCGGCCTGCTCCAATTTTTGAAGTAAGGCCTCCGCCGCCTTCTATGGAGACGGTAATTTTATCGTCGCCACCGCCGGAAGCCGCAACGCTGATTGGATTATCGACACCGATGTAGAGCACATTCATTTTATCTAGTGCGATTGATGAGTGGGCTTGCCCTACTGTATATTCCACCGTATCCGTTTTGTATTTAAGTTCTCCTTCGCTGTTTGTAAAAGAGACTTCTATAGGAATTTTATGAAGGCCTATGGAATTTCCTGGTGTACCGAATGTTGCAACGCCATTCTTGCGGAGTGAAACAGACATGCCGCCAATTAGGACTTTATTGATACCGCTATTTGTATTACATGTAGAAAACACATTGATTTCAAGCCACTGGCCCGGCATAATATACGTGGAGTTTTGTGTGACAACGATTCCGGTGCTATCGTCAACGCTTTGATCAGCCTGTTGCGTAAAGCCTGAAAATCTGCTGGCAAGCAGGAAGAGAATAAACCCGTATTGTTTGATTGCTATCATAAACAGTTAGAAATTACCTCAGTAAAATAGCTATTATTTTTTCAACGGATATTCCACGGAAAAAGTCAATGCATTCATTTAGCAAAGGCACAGTTTTTCTTTTTTACTTTTGAAACATTACTCCCCATGGATTTCTCTTCTGAAATAAAACTTCAAACCACCCGCAGCGGCGGTAAAGGCGGGCAAAACGTAAACAAAGTGGAAACGGCTGTTATCGCTTACCTGGATATTGCCGCTTCGCAACTTTTGTCGGAAGAACAGAAACTTGTTATTCAAAATAAACTCTCCAACCGTATTAATGCAGCAGGACAATTGATGGTGAAAGCACAAACCCATCGTACACAGTTGGAGAACAAAGAAGAGGCCATTAAAAAGATTAATGAACTGATTGAAGGCGCCCTGAAAAAGAAAAAGCTGCGCATCGCTACCAAACCATCCAAAGCTGCAAAAGAGAAACGGATTGAAAGCAAAAAGCGGTCAGCAGAAGTAAAACAAGGCCGCAAAAAGTTCCGGCCAAAAGACCTTTTTTAACAACGCCCCTTTTGAATTGTTGCTATTTTAGAGGAAACAACCTCCGGTGAGATCCAGGACCGTTATTAGTTTTATTATTCTCTTTGTAACAGCAAGTTCGTTGTTAATGAACAGTTGCCGGAAAGACCCGCTGCACCTCACTCCCATCAACTTTACTGTTCCGAATGGTTTTCCTCAGCCGCAATACAATTTTTCCGCAAACCCGTTAACGGAAGAAGGTTTTCAACTAGGAAAGAAGTTGTTTTTTGACGGACGCCTTTCAGCTGATGGCCAGTACCCCTGCGGTTCCTGTCACCAGCCGGTGGCTGCGTTTACCACCTTTGAACATGACAGAAGTCATGGGTATAATAACTCGCATACGCTTCGCAACGCACCGGGATTATTTAACTTGGCGTGGGCACCGGAATACAACCAGGATGGAAGCGCTGAAACATTGAATGAAGTATATCGCAAACACATTACCGACCCAACCGAAATGGGTGAAACTATTTCCAATGTGTTGAAAAAGCTGGAAGCCGAAAACGAGTACAAGCGCCTGTTTAAAGCAGCATTTGGGGATGAAAAAATTACCGAAGACAGGATGTACAAGGCTATCTCGCAATTCGTCATGAACCTTGTGTCTGCCGACTCCAAATACGACAAAATAAAGAGAGGCCAGGCGACATTTACAACTGAAGAACAACAAGGCTACACCGTCTTCCAGGCAAAATGCGCCACTTGCCATAAAGAGCCTCTGTTCACCGATTTCAGTTACCGCAACAATGGCCTGGAGTTCGACGCCGGCTTGAACGATCACGGCCGCATGCGGGTGACCGGCAGTACAGCCGATGACCTGAAGTTCAGAGTGCCCAGCCTGCGTAATGCAGAACTGACTTCGTACTACGGCCATGATGGAAGACTAAGCGTTTTCCGGATGATGATCCGGCACTACCGCACCACCATTACACAAAGTCCCACCCTCGATCCGATCCTAAAAAATGGGATTCAATTAACCAATGCCGAAGAAGATGCGCTGGTGGCCTTTGTTCGCACACTTTCCGATTCCGCTTTTTTGAACAATCCCCGCTTTCGCGAATAGCAAAAGTAAGCAGCAAGTGGCGAGCAGTCCTTATTTAAACGCTTTTGTCCCGCTTCGCCTACCTTCCGTTTTGCTCCTGTTTTGCAAGGGCAAAGATTCCATTATGCAATTCAACTGAAATTCGTGTAATTCGTGTTCCTAATTCGTGTTTAAAACAACAATATCCGGTGAGCGGCATTAAAAAATTAGCGGGGCAAACGATCTGGTATGGCGTACCAACAATAGCAAGTCGCTTTTTGGGTTACCTGATGAATTTATCATTGCCGTTCCTGTTTGCACAGCCGGCAAAAACGGCTGACCTCACACAAGTCTATGCCATCATTCCTTTTTTAAATGTGCTCTTTACTTATGGCATGGAAACAGCCTATTTCCGTTTCTCACAGGAGGAAGACCGCAAACGGTTATACAATACCATATCGCTATCACTGCTTCTTACCACTCTTTTATTCACGCTTTGCCTGTGGACCTTCCGGGCTCCTCTGGCCGATATTGCCGGCCTGGACCGGCACCCGCAATACATTTCCTGGATGTTGTGGATCATCTTTTTTGATACGTTGGCTACCCTGCCTTTTGCCAAACTGCGGCAGGAGAACCGTCCCAAAAAATATGCGTTTGTAAGGATCTCCGGCATCCTGATGAACATACTGGTGGTTATTCTTTTTTTAGGGGTCATTCCCGGCTACGTGGCAAAAAAACCGGATAGTTTTTTTGGAGTGATCTATGACAAGCAAGACCCGATCAGCTACTTTTTGTTGGGCAATCTTTGCGGCAGTGTCTTTACTTTTTTGCTCTTAGGGAAAGAATTTACAGGCCTCAGGTTTCAATTTGACAGTGCCTTATGGAAGAAAGTAATGCATTACAGCTACCCGCTGATTATTGTGGGTCTTGGTGGAATGATCAACGACATGTTGAGCCGCCTTGTTTACCGCCACGTGGTGGATGTTTCACCTGCCGAAGCAGATAAGGAATTAGGTGTATTCGGAAACCTTTACCGCCTGGCAGTTTTAGTAACGGTGATGATCCAGGCGTTTCGCATGGCGGCAGAACCTTTTTTCTTCAACCGCTCAAAGGAAGAAAATGCGAAGAAAACCTATGCACGGGTGATGAAGTTCTTTGTGATTGCCTGCTGCTTTATGTTTCTCTTCATCGGCTTGTATCGTGATGTTTTGGAATGGGTGATTACGTTAAAATCGGAAGCCTGGGGGGAAGGTATTTACATCGTTCCCATTCTTGCCATGGGCAATATTTTTCTGGGCATTTATTATAACCTGAGTATCTGGTACAAGCTGACGAATAAAAACCTGTGGGGTGCGGCTATTACCATTTTTGGGGCCATCATCACCGTGTTGCTGAATATCATTTTAATTCCTAAGCTCCATTACCTCGGCGCAGCGCTGGCTACCTTTTCCTGTTATTTCATCATGATGATCATCAGCTATGTACTGGGACAGAAATATTACCGGGTGCCGTATGCAAAAAAGAAACTGATTGCCTACCTGGTTATTGTGAGCCTGCTTTATTTATTGCATCGCGGCTTGTTGCAGTTGTGGGATAATATCTGGTTCAGCGTGGCTACCGCTACTTTCCTTCTTTGGATATTTACCTGGTTTATTGGTTTGGTAGAAAGGAAAGAACTGAGCCGGATGCCATTTATCAGCCGATTCTATAAAAAGCCTGTTCCTGCCTCTGTCGCTTCAGAATCAGGTAAGGAAATCTAAGTTTCCATCAACTTTCGACCAGTCTTCACCGGTAATGACTTTATCCTTGCTGAGGTATGAAGCAGCTTTGCTTATTCGTTTCAGTTATTTCCTTTCCACTTTTTTTCTTGACAAAAAAGTGGAGCAAAAAAGTCAAGGCTGCCATAATCGCTACGCGTATGCAGCCGGGCTAGCGCACAACAACCAGTCATTACAGGTTAATACCATTCGTTGTGTGCTCGATTCTTCTTTTTCGTTTATTACTTCACTACACTATCTATCAGCGTATAGTTTTCTTTGAGGCTTATGGTGCAAGAACCTGCCGGCGTTCTATTCCGTTTAGCTTTCATTAAAGCAAAATAATACTTTAAACTGACACGGAATAAGGCGCTGCAAGACCGTGATAACGACTACCAATTGTGTTTTAGGAAATGATTGAAAAGAGAAAGAAACACTGCGTAAGCCAGTGCCTGTGCCGCTGGTGGCCCTCTCCGTGCGGAGAGGGTCGGGGTGAGGTTACACCAGCTTCACAAACGGATTACCCTTCATCTCATCCCCAACAGTGGTACTATCGCCATGGCCGGGGTAAACAATCACATCTTCCGGCAGGGTATAGAGTTT
>DASVSM010000320.1:0-3209 GCA_036388115.1 Flavisolibacter sp. | reverse complement strand
TCTTTACGTAAGTAATGTTGCCCCTGATTGAAGCATCATACTTAAAGTCAGCAGAATGCAGGTGAATGTTACCCAAGGGTTGGAACCAGGGTTTAGAACTCGCTCCTTCTCCCCCAATAAATGGCTGGGCATAATTTTGGAATTTAGTTTGCAAACTATTGGCATCAACACCTTCTTTCAGTTTTATATAATTATTAAAACCATACCACTCCCAACTTTCCAATCGTTCTTTAGGTAACCCGATAAGAGCCAGTGGAATGATGTAATTGACCGGCAGGTGAAACTTAGGGTTATTATAAAAAACTGCTTTTACCTGTAAGGGTTCTTTATCGAATATCACTTCTTTGCCTACCGGATCCTCATTACCAAAATATCTTTCCGCCATTTCGTTGGATATAACAATAGAAGCCGGTTCTTTTAATGCTTCTACCGAAGACCCATATTTCATTTTAAGCGGAAAAAAATCGAAGAAAGCTGGTTCTGAAAAAAGCCCTTGTTCCTCATACAATTTTTTATCTCCCACCTCAACAAGCTCTTTGGATTGATGATTTAAAATCCTTAAAGTTTTATCCACTTCTGGAAACTGCTGTTGCAGAGCAGTAGTAAACATTGGTGGTGTTGTAGCTATATTACTTGTTCCTTCAGGGCTGGTAATCTGGTAATAGATGCGATGCACACGGTCTCCATCAGTTATGAATTTGTCAAACTGCTTTTCATCTCTCACAAATAAGCCAATGAGCAAACAGGCAGTGAGACCGAGTGTCAACCCGGCAATATTTATAAATGAAAACCCTTTGTGACGAATGATATTGCGGAAAGCAACTTTAAAATAATTTCTGAACATAGTTTTTGTTTTATTCGGTCCGCAGGCTTTTTACAGGATTCGCTTTGGCTGCTTTAATAGTGCGCAGGCTGATGGTGGCAAAGGCAATCAAAAGAGCCAGTAAACCGGCAGCAATAAAATACCATGGATTTAAGGTGATGCGGTAGGCATATCCTTCCAGCCATTTACTAGTAAGCAGCCAGGCAATTGGAATAGCAATAACTAATGCGACCACAACCAGCTTTAAGAAATCTTTGCTTAACAGGAAAGTAAGGTTGGTTATACCGGCACCAACAACTTTGCGGATACCGATTTCTTTTGTTCGTTGTGCCACTACCAGTAAAGCAATCGCAAATAAACCAAGGCAACTCAGCACAATGGCAATCACGGCACCGCTGGTAATAATGGTTGTCATTACTTTTTCCTGGCGCAGTGCACGGCCAATGTTTTCATCGAGATATGATCCGAGGAATTCTGCATTCGGTTCCACTTTCTTCCAGGCAGCTTTGATGGTTTCCATCGACTGCGATAAATTCTGCGGCGACACTCTTACATAGGCGTTGTGTAGCTGCCAGTCTTCTTTCAGGAAAAATGTAATGGGCTCAATCTTCTTGTCAAGCCCCTGGAAATGATAATCTTTCATTACACCAATGATGGTATGTTTTACCGAGTCATCAAAGAGAATCGATGCGTTCAAAGGGTCTCCTTCTTCCAGCTCTCTGGCCATCGCTTCATTGATCATTACGGCAAGGCTGTCATTGCCATAAGAACGGTTAAAACTGCGACCGGCTAAAAGTTTCAATTCCATGGTTTCGGGATAGTCATAATCTACTACCAGCATGTTGGTGCGTACGCTGCGGCCTTTGTGCTCAAAGCCCAGCACACTTCCGAATGAGCTGCCATCCTTACCACGGCCGAGTATATTATCAGAAGCAGACACACTGTAGATGTCTGCTTTGCCCTGCAGTTCGTTTCGCAGCAATTGCAGGGCTTCCCTATCTTTTTTCTTCCCATTCAATGGGAAGGCGATCACTTGCTCTTTATTAAATCCGAGGTCTTTGGTTTGCATGTAATCGAGCTGGCTTTGCAGCACCAGTGTTCCGCTGATCAACAGGATAGCAATCGTAAATTGAATAACGATCAATGTGTTACGGAGGCGATTCTTTCCACTGACCTCCAGCTTTCCTTTCAGTGATTGCAGCGTACCCAGTTTGCTTAGCAGCAATGCAGGATATCCGCCCGCCATCAATGTGATGAGGATCACTGAAAATGTAAAACCAAGAAGGATCTGCGGTGTAATAACATTTGAAAAAGAAGCCTGGATACGGAATAAGGTTTTGAAGCTTTCAAGCAGGCCGTTACTCAGCAGGATCCCGATGCCGACAGCAAAAAGAAAGACAATCACACTTTCGCCCCAGAACTGGAAGAACAACTGTGTTTTGCCAGCGCCCAATGCCTTGCGCATACCGATCTCCCGCAGGCGTTGCACACTGGTGCCGATGCTCATGTTCACGAAATTGACGCAGGCGATAAAGAGAATAAGCAGTGCAATACCGATGATCAGGTACACCCTTGTTTTTTCTACCGTAGCAACGCCATTCTGATATCGAACAAAATGTTCCTGTTCAAATGGCAATAAACGCATTTGCTGAAGCTGGCCATTCGCATCCGTCTTGGCACCGTCGCGTTTGGCAGCAGCAATATCAGTTGCAAAATGCAGGTTGCTGAAGGGGCGGCTGCGCTGTTCAAATTGCGCTGCGGTAACATTGTCCTGCAACTGCAGAAAAACCTCATGGTCCTTGTTGTCCCACCGCGATAGATTTTCCTCGTAGTTGCCATAGTTTTCAAAACGAATGGCAGCGCCAAAGCGAATGCTGCTTTGCTGCGGAATATCTTTCAGAACCGCCGTCACCGTGAAAGGTTCGTCTTTACCCGACGTATTCACCAAAACTGTTTTTCCAATGACATCTGTGCTATTGAAAATGCGTTTTGCCGATTCTTCTGTAAGAATTAAATCAGATTTTTCTTTCAACAAACCCGCCGAATTTCCTCTCATTACCGGGAAAGAAAACATATCAAAGAAATCAGGGTCCACCCGAATAAAGCTGATATTTAACTCCTTGCTTTCATAAGCCAGGTTGTGCCGGCCGCTTCCAAAACGGGTGATCTTTTTAATACCCGGCACTTCGGTACGCAAAGCTGCAGCAAGTGGAACCGGCTGCGTTTCTGCCGCTTCCGGTCCTTTTGGTGTTTGTATAGTGCTGTACAATTTATAAGTACTGCCAATGTTATGGTGAAATTTATCAAACGACAGATCAAACAGCGCTGCTGTGCATAGAAGAATAGCAATGCCAAATGCCACTGAAAGCCCAACGATATTTAAGAT
>DASVSM010000319.1:0-6721 GCA_036388115.1 Flavisolibacter sp. | reverse complement strand
CTAAGCGTTCCAGTGCCGTTATCACCGATTGAATGTTGCCGGCGTTGTATTTAATTATTGCAAGTTTCATTGTAATTTTCTTTCTCTTTTAACGGAAGAAGCTCACCTGGTGGTCCGCTAACTGGCGAATCCAAAGTCGTAGGTAGCGGGTTCTAGTCCCGTATTCCGCGCATAGTTCTCTAACCCTGTTTTATTCATTACCAAAATATACATCAAACGCCCCTTTTTCTAAAAATATACTAAGTGTATCGCCCTTCTTGATTTGGCCATATTTTTCCTTACTAACCTTTAATTCAAATGTATCCTTTCTAGAATATTCAGTAGCAAACAGCCGATAAGACGAACTCCTGCCATCTTCTATTATGCGTTTGTTTAAGGTGATCATCTTTGCATTGTGTCCATCTGATGTAAACCAAGTATTTAATGTAAATAACCATCCACGGTTGATGGCAAATGAAACTCCGCAGAAACAAAGTAAGATGGCAACTAAGGCAGTACTACTTTGCTGATGGTATCCATTAGGGAAAGCTCTCTTAAACCAAATAAAATACAAGACCCCAACAATAATGGAAGCAAAAATCAACGTTCCTAAATATGTTTGATCGGCCTTATCAAATGATTTCATGTCTATAAACGACATTCGTAATCTCGAAGAAAAGCCAACTAAAGCGTACACAAGCACGGATATGATAAATGCACCTCTCATCGTAAAACTGATTCAATGAACTCCTTCGTAGTCCGCTCAACATCATTACAACCCTCCAACGCCTTGATATACGCACTACCGATGATCGCTCCGTTGGCATATTTACTGGCGAGTTCAAACGTGGCCTTATCTTTTATACCAAACCCCACCAGTACCGGATTGCTAAGCTCCATGCTTGTCAACCGTTGCAAATAACTTTCCACTGCACTAAAATCTTTGTCGGAGCCTGTTAGTGAAGACGACGACACCGCATACAAAAACCCGCTGCTTAAATGGTCCAGTTTTTTAATCCGTTCTTCCGATGTTTCAGGCGTCACCAGGAAAATAAAATCCAACCCATGCCTCTTTACAATAGCAGAATACTCTGCTTCATACTCGTACATTGGAATATCCGGAATGATCAATCCATCTACACCAACTTCAGCAGCCTTCGCACAAAATTTTTCAAAACCATATTGTAACAAAGGGTTTAAATAACCCATTAACACAACAGGCACAGTGATCTGCTTTCTGAAGTCCCGCAATTGTTCAAACAACAAGGAAATAGTCATCCCCTTCTGCAAAGCGCTGGCACTGCTTGCCTGTATCACGGGGCCGTCAGCTAACGGATCACTGTAAGGCATTCCAAGTTCAATCAGGTCGGCGCCGGCCTTCTGTAAGGCCTGCATCACGTCCAATGTACTGGCCAGTTCAGGATAACCTGCCGTGCAGTACACATTTAAAACCCCCTCTTTCTTTTGTTTAAATAATTCGTTTATCCTGCTCATAACAATTCATAAAAAGCTGAAACACTTTCCCAATCCTGGTCTGGCTCAATTTCAAGGTGATGCTCCCGTTCCACGGTTGATAAAAAATAGTTCAGAAAGCCTTCTACCTTCTCCGGCTCCTTTGTATAAAAAATAACCTGCAGCATCCTGTATAGCGTTACATGCCCCACATGTACCGACGCCGTCTGGCTTTCCAGGTAGTCGATCATTTTCTTCTCTGCTTCCACCAGGTAGTCATACTCCGCCTGCTCCGGGTGACCAATCTCGTTGTAGGCATCCGGAACAAGCTCGATAAAAACAGAATGCGGGTGCTCTGCCTGCACTTGCCGGTTGTTTAAATCTTTATTGATGATGGCGATAGCGGGAAAGCCTTCCACGTCAAATTCAAAACCGGTGTATGTTGATGTACTGCTGCTCATAATTGCTACAATTTTTATTGGCAAGTATATAAGTCGTTCATGATGTTGGCGCTGCGAAAGGCCTGGATCGTTCGTGTTCTGGGACATGCCATGAGCTATGGATCGTTCACGTATCAGGAAACGTCGGTGGCCTGTCTTTACAGAGATTCCATTACCCGCATGTATGTTGCTAAATCTTTATCGCCTCTTCCACTCAAACAAACCACGACACTATCTTCTTGTTTTAATTCTAATTGATTCAACGCCGCAAACGCATGACCCGTTTCCAGCGCCGGAATAATGCCTTCCAGCTTGGCCACCTCAAACGAAGCTTTCAACGCATCTTCATCTGTTACGCATAAAAACCTTCCTCGTCCGGTGTCGTACAAGTGCGCATGCAAAGGACCGATGCCCGGATAATCCAATCCTGCTGAAATGCTGTGCGGCTCTACCACCTGGCCATCTTCCGTCTGCATCACAAGGCTTCTGCTGCCATGCAACACACCATCTTTTCCTAGCTGCGTTGTAGCTGCGCTTTTACCAGTATTCACACCTTCGCCGGCCGCTTCTACAGCTACCAGTTCAACACTTAGTTCATCCAGGAAATGATAAAACGCACCGGCTGCATTGCTGCCGCCACCTACACAGGCAATTACCAGCGTAGGCAATTCGCTTCCCGTTTTTTCTTTCAACTGCCAGCGGATTTCTTTGGAGATCACACTCTGGAAACGGGCTACCATATCCGGGTATGGATGCGGCCCGACAACACTTCCAATGATGTAATGCGTGTCGTTCGGATTATTAATCCAGTCCCGGATGGCTTCGTTCGTTGCATCCTTTAAAGTCTTGCTTCCGCTGATGGCCGGAATCACTTTCGCCCCCAGCATTTTCATGCGGGCCACATTTGGCGCCTGCCGTTCAATGTCTTTTTCACCCATGTACACAATGCATTCAATGCCCTTTAACGCACAAACAGTTGCTGTTGCCACTCCATGCTGTCCGGCACCCGTTTCTGCAATGATGCGCTTCTTGCCCAATCGTTGCGCCAGCAAAATTTGCCCCACCGTGTTGTTCACTTTGTGTGCGCCGGTATGACAAAGATCTTCCCGCTTTAAGAAGATTTGCGTACCGTATTTTTTGCTTAATCGCTCGGCAAAATATAAAGGTGTTGGTCGCCCCACGTAATCCTGCAGCAACTGCTGATATTCTTTTTGAAACGACGGCTCACCAATTATATCTAAATATCTTGTTCGCAGTTCTTCCACGTTGCGATGCAACATTTCCGGGATGTAGGCGCCACCAAACCGGCCATAGTAACCCTGCTCGTTCGGAAACGTAAAATTTTTCGTTGCGTCGTAAAGGACTTTTGTATTCATATTCTCTCTACTTATTGAATTTGTGAGCTAAGAGGTAACGGAGGAAAAGAGTTGAAATAGTGTTTCTTTTTTTCTCCTTTTCTCTTTTGATCTCTTAGCTTTTTCTTTTTTGGACCAGAGGCCAGTACTGCTATTGAGCGTCTGTTGCGTCGCACTCTTGTACGCTTTGTAATGCTATCAACAGGTGAACTCCAATGCTGCATTTGTCTCCTTTTCATCATCGTAAACCCACCCCAAAGTTTTACAGCAAAATCATTCCCTGATTTCGCCCCGCCAAGGAGGGGATGGTCGTCTCAGTAGAACCACTAACCATCAACACATCACCTCCTCGGAGGGCGGACTAAGATAGGTGGGTAGTTTCGTTCGCCGGGGTGGGTTTACGAAATACAAACGCCAGCAACTTAAATTCTTTCCAACTCTTTCTTCGTCTTCTCGTCATCCACTACATTCCCCGTATTCAACGTTGATCCCGGCTCAAACAACATCACCCAAACTTCCTTCTCTGCTACCGGCCTGTGCTCAACCCCTCTTGGAACAATAAGCATTTCTCCTTCGTTCAATTCCACTGTCTTATCTCTGAACTCCATGCGAAAATTGCCTTTCGTCACAAAGAAGGCCTCATCTTCCTGCTCATGCTGATGCCAGACAAATTCGCCTTCAAACTTTACCAGCTTCACTTGTTGCCCATTCAGCTCACCCACGATTTTCGGGCTCCAGTGTTCCGTTACCAAATCAAATTTTTGCAGCAGGTTCACTTTGTTCATAATTCCCTTTCTTTTATGTCTTTGAACTGTGATGAACAGGATTTATGGGATTGATGGGAACAATGAACAATTATCCTAAGCATCCCATCCTTCCCACTCATCCCAGTTCAGATGTCAGTTCAGATGTCAGACGATTTTAATTCATTGATAAATCTTTTCACCTTCGCCAGATCCTTGATACCCGGTTCTGTTTCAAAACGACTATTGATATCCACCGCAATCATATCTTTTGCCACGCCATCCTTCATAAACTCCCTGACCGTTTGCGCATCGCCCGGTTCAATGCCACCGCTTAAAAAGAAAGGCTTTTGCACTTCCAATCCTTTCAAACGGTTCCAGTCAAACTTACGGCCCGTGCCGCCATACAAGGTTTTGTTCTCTTTTTCTTCCTTCGAAGCCGGTACACCGGTATCAAACAAAAACATATCCGCGTCGGCATAATAATCTTTGATGGTCCACATCACATGATCGTTCTCCGAAAAACGGAACGCCTTCATCACATCAATGTGCGCCACTATCCTCTGGCATTCGTATGGCGTTTCCCTTCCGTGCAACTGTACCATATCCAACCCAAATTCTTCAATGCTGCGCATGACTTGCTCATACGTTGCATCAACAAATACGCCGACTTTGTACAGTTTTAGATTGGCTTTTTTTACATCGGCGCCAGTCAGGCCCCTTTTAAATACATGGCGCGGACTGGGCGGATAAAAAATGAAACCGGCATAATCAACACCTAGCTCCGGAAGTTCGTAGAGTTGATCGAGAGAGGTAATGCCGCAAACTTTTACTTTCATGCGATTGCTTTTTGGGATTTGGTTAAATGTGTCAAAGCAATCGGCAGGCAGAATTGACAGGAAAGGATGGATGAATACCCTTTGCGAATCAAACTGCTTAAAGATAATATCGTTTTTTTACCTGCCATTTCCTGTTTACAACTGGTACGTAAATTCTTTAAAAGCCATCATTGGGCTTGGCTGTTTCATAAAATGTTCCCCAATCAAAAACCCCTTGAAGCCGTATTGTTTCAGGTAGTTGATGTTGGCTACATCGTTGATCCCGCTTTCGGCTATTTTGATAAACTTATCATCAATCTTTTGGGCCAGCCGGACAGAATGTTCCAGGTTCACTTCAAAATTTTTCAGGTTACGGTTGTTCACGCCAACCATGTCAACGGTATCGCAAATATGTTCCAGCTCACTTTCATCGTGTAATTCCAGCAGCACTTCGAGGCCGAGACTTTTGGCGGTTGCTGAAAGTGTTTTCACTTCCTGCGGCAGTAAGCAGGCAGCGATCAATAAAATGACATCCGCACCAAAGGCTTTTGCTTCTATGACCTGGTATTCATCAATGGTAAAATCCTTGCGCAGCAAGGGAATACTGTTGTCTCTTGCGGCTACCAAATCATCCAGTGAGCCGCCGAAAAATTCCTGATCGGTAAGAATAGAAATACCCGAAGCGCCATAACCAAAGTAAGCCCTTGTTACCGCTTCTACACTGTCATGGTCATTGATGATTCCTTTTGAAGGCGACTTACGTTTGTATTCGGCAATGATGCCTGTTTTTCGTTCGGCTATCAATGATTTGGTCAACGGCAATGTTTGGCGATTGAAGAACCGCTCTTTCTCCAGGTCGCCTATCGTACGCTCTTCTTTGCGTTGCGCCACTTCGCCTTTTTTATGTGCAATTATTTTATCAAGAATATTCATTTAAACACGAATTTGAAACACGAATGACACCAATTGATTTTCCGTTTACTCAGTATTCATTGTTCATTACTCATTACTCATAGCGCTACTGCAGGGAAATTAATTTTTGAAATGACTGGTATGCTTTCCCGCTTTCCAAACTCTCCACTGCCGTATTGTAGGCTTCATTATACGTTTTGTATTCACCCATACAATTCAGTGCCATGGCCGAATTAGCCAACACTACGGCATTCTGTGCCCACGTTCCTTCACCTTTCAGAATTTTCAGAAAAATCTTTGCTGCTTCTTCCACCGTTGTTCCGCCGTTGATATCAATTGGCGACACGACGCGTTTGCCAATCTGCTCTGCCGATAATACTTTCTCCCCTTTATTGGTAATCACTTTTGTATCACCCGTCAGGGAGATTTCGTCGTATCCGTCCAGTCCATGAATGATGGTAAACGGCCTGCCTGTTTGTTGCAATAAATAATTGTAGATCCTTGCCATCTCCAGGTTATAAACGCCAACTAATTGATAGCTGGGCCTGGCCGGGTTCACCATTGGTCCAAGCATATTGAAGAATGTACGAAACCCAATGTTCTTGCGAATATTTGCCACTGCCTTCAATGCAGGATGAAACAATGGTGCGTGAAGAAAAGTAAACCCTGATTCATCCAACTCCTTTTGCAAGCTATCATTACTATTCTTGAATTTGTATCCTAATGTTTCCATCACATTAGACGCACCGCTCACCGAAGTAGCACCATAGTTACCATGCTTGGCCACTTTCTTTCCCGCACCGGCAACGATAAAGCAGGATAGCGTTGAAATATTAAATGTATTCTTTCCGTCACCGCCGGTTCCAACAATATCCATCACTTCATACCCGCTTAAATCTACCGGCACTGCCAGTTCCAGTAATCCATCACGGAAGCCCTGTAATTCATCAATAGTGATACTGCGCATTAAGTACACGGTGATAAAAGCCGTTAGCTCCACATCATTGTACGTTCCTTTCGCA
>DASVSM010000318.1:0-3058 GCA_036388115.1 Flavisolibacter sp. | reverse complement strand
CAGACAGCCCAATTGGAGGTGACCATTGAAAATTGCCATTACCTGAAACCGTCAATTGAGCGGGGATGTTTTTAATGATGCTTGTGTCCTCGGCAGAAACGATGGCTTTTGCTATTTTGATTCTTTTATCAATGGTATCGGAAGAACAACCATTTGTTGCCAACGCCCATAACCGGATGTCGTATTCCTTTTGTTGGTTAAACTGGTACTGCACATCTTTGGTTGAAAAATGCCGGTTGTCAATGGTCCATGTCCACCGGTTAATGGATGTCTGAATATCTTTTTGTAATCCCTGAAATAACATTTGTTCACCTGCACATCCATCTGCCACAACAGCATCAATTTCGGGTAACGGTTTGATGGAAAAATTAGCGTCTGCCGTATCCGGCCGGCCGCAACCATAATTGGATGACACGATCACCCGCAGTTGATGGTTACCTGCTGCTAACGCTGGTATGTTTGGCTGTTGGTTACCGGGTATTGAAGAACCATCCATCGTCCATTGGAAATTCATACCCGCAGTCGCGGAAACAAAAGCCAGCCGTGGCAGCTTGTTAAGGCAGGTATCAAATACCTGAAGGTCTGCCGAGGGGTTGGAAGCAATAGTGATTGTCCTGCTTGAATCTCTCTCACAACCATCCTGCCCGGTAATTTTTAGCGTGACCTTATACTGCCCCGGCGCAGTATAAACATGCGGCGGCGGATTGACCGCTGTACTGAATGTGCCGTCTCCAAAGCTCCAGTTATAATTGGTAATGGGGGCAAATGATTCAGAGGTGTTGGTAAAGACAACCGGTGTGCCTTCGCAGGAAATATCATTGGAAGAACTTGCCGCAAAAATAGGATCAAGGGCTGTGCAGAATTGTTGCAGGTTTACCTGCCCGCCAGTAGCCCCGGTAAAGCCCCAGTAAACATTTGGGTCGTTGTTGAAAATTGTACCAACAAGGTCTAACTGCTTTTCTAACCGTAGTACACCATCAAAATAGGTTCGCAGCCATTTTGTATTTGCATCCCAGCTAATGCGCAACTTATGCCATTGGCAGTCTTCCACATTATTGCTGGCAGCGGAAATAGCAACCGGGCCTGCCACGTCGCTGCCGTGGGCAATAACTCCATTTGCCTGAATAGTGATATGGTCGTAATCGGGATCGCTTAAATGCGGATTGTGATAGGTATCTAATGCAATACCAATGGAAGGCGAAACGCCCCCAAAGCCCATTCCTTCGCCTGATGACCCAATGCTGGTACTGAGTGGCTGTAAAATAAATACAATCCCGTCGGCTCCGCCGTCGTTGCATCCTAAAAAAACATTGAACCAGAAATCAAACGAATTGGTGAGGTTGACCTTGTTGCTGTTCCATACGCTCCCTCCCTGCCATTGTACGGGTTGTGTAAGCGTATAACAGTTACAGGAATTTTTTTGTGCAGAACCATTTACAATATATTGTGTATACGATACCTGCTTGAACAAAAGAAAAAAGAGGGCAAGCAATATTCGTCTGCGCAGCATCTTCACCTGCTAAAAATAAGAAAACGCATCAATTGCTGGTGAGTGATTGTTCGCTCTCCCATTGCTTCTTACCCAGGCCGGCAAACACGTGTCGCTCGCTGTGGTAAGATGATCGGACCAGAGGGCCGCTTTCAACATAATCCAGACCAAGGTTGTAACCAATTTCCCTGTACGCTGCAAACTCATCGGGATGCACAAAACGCTGCACAGGAAGATGCTTTTTGGTTGGTTGCAGGTACTGGCCGATGGTCACCACATCACACCCGGCATTTGCCAGGTCTTTTAAGGTTTGTACCACTTCTTCTTTAGCTTCTCCTAAGCCAAGCATAATGCCACTCTTGGTACGCATACCACCTTGTTTCAAGGTAGAGATAACTTCCATGCTTCGCCAGTATTTAGCCTGGATACGCACCTGTCGTGTCAGTCGCTCAACCGTTTCAATGTTGTGCGACACTACTTCCGGTGCGGCTTCGATGATGCGCTGGATATTTTCTTTCTGGCCTTTGAAATCAGGAATCAGTGTTTCTAATGTTGTATCGGGGTTGAGAGACTTTACGGCCTTGATTGTGTTGTACCAGATGATGGACCCGCCATCCCTTATCTCGTCGCGGTCAACGGAAGTAATAACCGCATGCTTTACTTTCATCAGGTGAATAGCTTCCGCTACCCTTTGCGGTTCGTCCCAGTCAACTGGTTCCGGCCTTCCGGTAGCTACGGCACAAAAACCGCAACTGCGTGTACATACATTCCCGAGGATCATAAACGTGGCGGTACCGGCACCCCAGCATTCGCCCATGTTGGGACAGTTACCGCTTTCGCAGATAGTATGGAGCTTATGCGTATCAACAAGGTTCCGTACGTTTTTATAGCTTTCGCCGATAGGCAGTTTCACCCGCAACCAATCGGGTTTTGTACGCTTCGGTTCATTGGATGCAATGGGGAGTTCAATCATATGTACTGGTGAAGCGTAAGCCGCAAATGGTGATTGTAAACCTGCCAGAGCTCATCATTCACCGTCGACAACTCACAGTTATCAATCCTGCAAATGTCCGGATAAATCGGGGAAATTTAATAGCCTGGGTACCAGAATCTGCTTTCTACTTCCGCTTGCCAAAAACATACGCAATATGTCCCTGGAAAAAGAACTGTTGCGGCGTATTATAAGCCATCTGCGGAATTTTGCTGGCGTAAAAATCTACGCTCATGCCTACTTCTAACGAATGAATAGATTCGTTGTAGCGGCCAAAGTCAAAACGAAGTGCCGTTTTAAGATAAGCGCCGGGCTTTATTTTTACTTCGCTCCAACCCTTGCCAAATCCAGAGCCACCACTGATGTTACCGGGGCTGAGAAACAAAAGGCTGTCCTTTGAATCGTACTTAATATCCCTGGCGCCATTCTGGTCTTCGGCCTGTACATAATAAGGTTTTAGAAGGCCTACCGACAATCCACCCTGGAAAATTCCCAAAACGGCAATTCCGTTTTTGTTTCCTTTTTGCCCAAAAACATATTGCTGCCCAAAACCAAGTTTAGCCTGGTAAAAATTATTG
>DASVSM010000317.1:0-7442 GCA_036388115.1 Flavisolibacter sp. | reverse complement strand
TCGTCTTTGTTTTTTCTTTCAGCCTGTTCCAGACATCGCTGCCTAATTTGTTCACCTTTGGCACCGTGCCTTCCTTGCCGGTATATTTTGCAATCTTGTGCAGCGAGTTGATGTTGACATAAAGAATGTCTTTATCCTTATAAATCAACCGAACCGCTTCCTGCATTTTTCCTGCTACTTCTATTTTTTGCAGACCACTGTAAACACCTACGCCATGATCGATGTGCGTGACAAAATCACCGGGCTGCAACTCACGCAGGGCACGAAGCGTAAGCGCTTTATTCTTGTTGTAAGCCTGCTTAACCCGGTACTTATGGTAGCGCTGAAAGATCTGGTGATCGGTGTAACAAACAATCTTTGTCTCTTCGTCAATAAACCCTTCGTGAATAGAAGTAGCAATCGGATTGAACGTGATTTCTTCTTTGAGATCTTTGAAAATGGTGTAAAGACGTTCTAACTGTTTAGGATTTTCTGCAAAGATGTTCAGCTCAAAGCCCTTGCCTTCCCAGCTTTTCAGGTCGTGGATCAACAGATCAAACTGGCGGTTAAATGCCGGTTGCGATTTGGTTTGAAAAAGAACGGCCACCCCGCCCCCCAAGGGGGGATTGGCTGAGCGCAAAGGCTCGCTTTTCACAGAGCCTGCATTGTCAGAAACTTTCCCCTCAAGCGTGGGCTGCGCTTGGCCACTTCCCCCTTGGGGGATCGAGGGGGCCGCATAACCAAAATAAACCGCGTGCCGGTGAAAAAGATCACGGAAAAAATCATCCGCTGTGGTAAACTCTTCGGGCTTTACTTCTTTCTTGATCAATTTATCATCCTGCTCCGGTTCCTCTTTCTTTGTGGAGGTTTTGATCATCTCCATAAACAGGTGAAGGTCTTCTTCGGCCGTTAATAATTTCTCCCGTAACAGTTCTTCATCCTGTATCCAGATGATGGTATTCTCCGGCAAAAATTGAAGCAGGGAAACCTTATCCTCTTCTTCAAACTGCGTTTCTACATTTGGAATAATGCTCACCTGCAGCAGCCTTCTTTCACTTAACTGTGTTTCCGGATCAATGATGCGGATAGAATCGATATCATTCCCGAATAATTCAATGCGGTAGGGCTTTTCATTCCCGAATGAATAAATATCCAAGATACCGCCACGAACCGCAAACTGGCCTGGCTCATACACAAAATCGGTTCGCTCAAAACCATAATCCACCAGCTTTGCGTACAGGTTATCCGGGTCAATTTCGTCACCTGCTTTCAGGTGGATAATGTTTTCAGAAATAGCCTTGGAGATCACCACTTTTTCAAAAACCGCTTCGGGATACGTTACCAACGCCCCCACCCGGTTGCCGGTTTGCGATGAGAACTTTGTCATTGCTTCTGTGCGCAGCATGACATGCGATGAATTCAGCAGCCGGTAGTTTTTACGGTTCTTGAAAGAAGAAGGGAAATAAAAAACATTCAATGCCTCTGTGAGATTTTCGAAAGTATTGTGGAAGTAAGCCGCCTCTTCCTCATCGTTGCAAATAAACACATGGTTCATTCCGCTGCAGGATGGATGCAAAAAAATACCCGCTGCTACAAATTGTGAAGCGCTTCCATTCAGGTTGGTTAAACGTATTTTTTGGGGTTGGGCAAAAGAGAGCTTGTCCGCCAATGTAAAAAGGCGGGGGGATGATTTGTACTTTTCGAGCAACTGGGCCACACTCATGAACGTATTCCTTTCTCGCTTAAATGAAGTCTGCAAAGATAAAGCCCAACCGGCTCAGTCAATCTTATTTCCGGCACCGGAACTGTTAACTTCCGGCCTTATGTCCTTTGCATCATTCCTTTTTCAAAAAAACATTTTCAGTTGGTAAAACAAAAATGGGCAGGTATTCGTATTTATAGAACAAGGGTTGTTTAACAAATGTTCTGCCTTAGAAACTTCTTGCTCCTGTGCATGAAAATTGCAGGAAGTAAGACGAATGTTGTGAGAAGGACCAGATGTTCGTATAAACATTTACCGCCTTTATCCCTTAACCTATTTCAAAATGAAAATCAAGCTTTTTCTACTTGGCATTATCCTGCTGGTGACTGCAGCGTTAAGCTTTTATTTTTTACAAAGAGATTCGGATCATTCAAAAAAACCAGCGTTTACCAAAGCCAGGAAAGAAGAAGATAAAAGAGAACTTCCCGCGTCCTATGTACTGGCCCGGCTGAAATATGAGTACGACATGCTGAAGGACCCGCAGACAGGCCTTATCCCAAGGGATATATTTTTAAAGGAACGTGCCCTGGCCAGAACGTTACCCGTGCGGGAATTCAGTAGCAGCAACAGCAGAACGGCGGTGTTAAATACTTACCTGCCGGCCGGCCCTAACAATATTGGCGGCAGAACACGGGCTGTTGCTTATGATGTACGCTATAACGGCACTACCAACCGGGTAATTATTGCCGGCTGCGTTAGCAGTGGTATTATGCGTTCGGCTGACGGCGGACAAACATGGGCGCTGGTAACACCATCAGAAGAAATTCACAGTTTTACGGCACTGGCCCAGGATCCAAGGCCCGGTTCCCAAAATACCTGGTATGCCGGCAGTGGTGAATTTTTGGGTAATTCGGCCAGCGAAGTAGGAGCATTATATCTGGGCTTTGGTATCTGGAAAAGTATCAATAACGGGCTCACATGGACAAAACTACCACTAACGGTTACCGATCTGAATGGAGGAACAATTGGCGCCGGAAGTATCAACGCCTTTGATCATCCGTTTGATATTGTTCACCGGATTGCAGTTAACCCTGTAAATGGCGATGTTTTTATTGCCGGCCACCGGCGGCTTATCCGCAGTTCAAATGGCGGAGCAAGTTTTTCAGTTGTATTTGCCGGCACCCAGGCAGCAACAGCCGCCAATGGGCAAATGGATGTGGTAATTAGCAACAACGGCCGAATCTTTCTGGGTGTGAACGGCGGGAACCCCGATCCCGCTGCCCGCGGCGTTTGGACTTCCAATACAGGTACAACAAATAGCTTTACCCGTGTAGCAGGGGGGCAAACCATTGGCGTTGATTCTATTACCGGCTGGCGCGGAAACACAAATCTTACCAACGATGCCAGGCGCATTGTGCTGGCCCTGGCACCCTCAAACAATAACATCGGCTATGCATTTTATGAGAATGGCCTGAGCAGTGATGCGCCGGAGCTTCAGCCTGAAGCAGACCTCTTTCGCTTTGATATAACAGAGAACAGTTTTACCTGGTCAAACCGTTCGGCCAATCTGCCTGATATTGCCGGCAATAATCTCAGCGGCTCTGACCCGCTTTCTGTTCAGGGGGGATATGATATGGAAGTTGCCATTAAGCCCGATAACCCAGACGTTGTGTTTGTAGGTGGCACCAATCTTTACCGCTCTACCGACGGCTTTAGCACTAATACAAATACGGCATGGATTGGTGGCTATAACACCGGCTTTACCTATAGTCAGTATCCCAACAGCCATGCGGACATTCACCGCCTGGTGTTTAACCCTTCTAATGTTAATGAAGCCATCTGCGGGAATGATGGCGGCATCCAGGTGACAAACGATATTCTTGCAGGAACAGTGAGCTGGATGATGTTTTCAAATTACCAAACCTTGCAGTATTACAATGTAGCCATTGACCCCACTCCCGGCCGGAATAATTTTGCGGGTGGAGCACAGGATAATGGCGTACGCTTTCGAGACAGGAGTGGCATCTTCGGAACCGCTCCGAATGATAGTAACAATCACCGGTCATTATTCAGTGCCGATGGAGCAACAGTTGCTTTTTCAACAGAAGTCAGCGGCAACCAGTTCTTATACGAATCAATTCAGAATGGTGATCTTCGAAGGGTCAGGCTGACATCGCCACAGGGCACATCGGGAAATATCAGTCCGGCCGGACTTACGCCTGCTCCAGGCGGCGGATTTGGTGAATTTGTGACCAATTTCCGCCTTGTTGCGGATAATACAGAAGACCTGTATTATGTCAACTTCAGCCGTCTGTTCAGAACAACCACAGCATCAACTGTTACGGCCTCTAACGGATGGACCGAACTGACAGGTGTGAGACAAGTGGTTAACCCCGGTAATCCTAATGGGACCAATGTAGCTATTCGAGGAACTGCCAACACCAGGGGACCTTATAGAACAAGCCACGTGTTGTATCTCGGCACCACAAATGGCAAGATCATCCGGTTGGATGATCCCAGAAATGCTGTGCCGGAAACCGTTCCGCTGGAGATTACACCTCCGGGTCTTACCGGCAACGTTCAGGATATTGCAATTAATCCCAACAACGATGATGAAGTGCTGGCAGTAGTTTCCAACTATAATGTGCCAAGCATCTGGTGGACAACAAACGGAAAGTCGGCTTCGCCAACCTGGGTAAATGTAGAAGGTAATCTTGCACTCCCCTCGATGCGCAGTTGTGCTATCGTGGTTAAGAAAGACGCTTCCAACAACCCGGTTACGGAGTATTATGTCGGTACTTCCATCGGGCTGTACAGTGCCACTTCGTTAAGCACTGGTACCACATGGCAAAGAGAAGGAGGAAACGTGTTGAACTATGCCGTTGTGCAATCGCTTGCCTACAGGCCTACCGATAATGTTTTACTGGTAGGAACCCATGGAAACGGAATGTACTTCACCTACCTGGGCACACCGAATTATACACCAAACCTCAATACAGGGTTCAATCCGGTAACGAATGACCAGCGGTTTATCACGGCAGTTTACCCCACTTTTACAAATAACAACGTACAGTTTAAAACGGGCAATTTAACCGGTATTAAAAAGATATCCATCACTGTTACCAGCATGTCCGGACAAGAAGTAATCAGAAGGGAAACATTCTATCAATCAAATAACATAAATACGGGTGTTTTGCCGGCAGGGCAATATATCCTCACCATTGTGAGCGATGATAAAAAATACCGGCACGTGCAAAAGATCATTAAACAATAATGGCAGATGGTTAACAGCCTGTGATGTGTAAACTTTCGTTTGAAACATCAATCTATTATGAAGAAAATAATTTTCCTGCTCTCCCTAGCAATTGCTGTAACCGGCGCTAGCGTGATGGCACAAACGAAGGGAACGGCAAAAATTTATGGCTATCAGCAACAGGTATCAGGTGGTGCTTCACCGGACAGGTCGCAGGCACCCGGATCCGGTGACCGGCAGAGGGCCGGCGTAAATTATTATATCTACCTGTCCCTTCCGGGCTCCGTCCGCATTTATCCCGCCGAACTTTGGATCAACGGGGTATTATATGGAGTGCAATTCAAAATGGAATCAAAAACACCAGTTCTACTTCAGAGCAATGATCCGGCATTGAATGATCGTGTGCTTGTTTCAAAAACCGCTCAAAAAGTTATACAACTGATACCGATCCCGGCAAACGGGGCAAAAAAATCAGCAAAAGGACATTCTTTGGCAAAGGCAAATGAAGTGGTTGTGGTTTATAAGCAGAATGGCAAATTTTATTATTCATCACTTCAAAAGCTAACCGGCCTGGAGAATGCAGCCATGCAATAAAAGAGAAGGGCCGGTAAGAATACCAGCCCTTTAACCTAAACCGTCCGACTAAAATATTTTGAGTAATTAATTTCTTTGTTTCATTTTTCAAGTACTATGCCAAGTGCCGTTTTATGTGGATAAGTTTTACATAAATCCTTTTTTGTAATTTGGGCTGAAAACCTGCTTTATGGCATTGCAACCCTGGCGAAAAGGAATCATTACCCGGATCGAAAACGAAACTTATAATACCCGCCGTTTCTGGATCACTGTTCCTGAGCTCGATTCATTTGATTTTACCCCTGGTCAGTTTGTAACGCTGGACCTCCCGATACACGAGAAACCTAATAAACGCTGGCGGAGCTATTCTATTGCCTCCTGGCCCGATGGAACAAATGTTTTTGAATTGCTGATCGTTGTTCTTGAAGGCGGAGCAGGTACTACTTATCTGTTTAACGAAGTATCCGTGGGATCGGAACTGACACTGAGAGGTCCACAAGGCGTCTTTACATTACCAGAGGTATTGGACAAGGACTATTATTTTATCTGCACCGGAACGGGCATTGCTCCTTTCCGCAGCATGGCGCATTATGTTCAGATACATAACATTCCGCACCAGAATATCAATCTCATTTTCGGCACCCGCACAAAAAATGATCTTTTGTATGTTGATGAATTAAAACGGCTGGAAATGGAAATGGAAGGATTTCATTTCTTTCCAACGCTATCCAGGGATCAATGGGATGGCTGCTGCGGTTATGTGCATGCTATCTATGAAAACATGGTCCGGGAAAAAATGAACGGCGATACGCAGCCGCCGCCTGCTAATTTTTATTTATGTGGCTGGAAGGCAATGATTGATGAAGCAAGGCAAAGGATTCAAGGCCTGGGCTACGACCGGAAAGCCATTCACCTGGAGCTGTACGGCTAGCATCGTTAGCAATAATCACCACTCAATTGTTAAAGTCACAAGGATTTTCTTCTTGTGTTTATCAGCATCTGCCGCTGCTGATTGTTAAACTATGTGCTTGTGGGCTTCTATCCCAAATCTCCCTGCTATACATTTGCAACCCAATTCTGAGATGATCATCCTCTGTTGAGAAACAGTTCTACTGTTTCGTGACAAATTGTTTTCGCTTGCTTGCCTGAACAATTTTTATTTCACAAACATTAAATTAAGGTGTATGCAAACTACAACAGTATCTACTATTGTACAGATCGAAGAGGAGATTTTACGCAAGTTCCAAGCAGTAAACGAAACACTGGCAACAGATGTTTTTTTATCAAAAGCTAATCCAACGACAAAACGTTTTGGTGTAATTGATTTATGGAAATGCCATAAACAAAGGCGATATAGCGGTTATAGAATTTCCTGAGTTCAGTATTGCGCTTCAATGAAAAAGCCCACGTAAAGTGGGCTTTTTACTGCCTGGCAAGCTTTGAAACTGCCAAACAATCGTGCTACTTTAGCAGCCATCATGTTTGTCCTCTTAAAACTGCTTCTGTTTTTATTTAAGCCGCTTGTCTGGATTGTTTTGTTGTTTTTATATGGTTTGCTAACAAAAAGTACCCGGCGTAAACAACTAACCTTCCGCCTGGCATTTGCATTACTTCTGTTTTTTACCAATCCCTTCATCATCACAAAGCTGCTGGGAGCATACGAAGTAGCGCCGGTGCAGCTGGCACCCACGCAGACATTCAACACCGGAATTTTGCTGGGAGGATTGGTGTCGTATCATCGTGACGAAGACAAAGGGTATTTCAACAATGTTTCCGACAGGTTTATACAAACAGCTTTGTTATTTAAGCAAGGCCACATACGTAATGTTCTTGTGGCGGCAGGCAACGGTTACATTACCAAAAATAACTTCAGTGAAGCCGTGTTTATTAAAGACCGCCTTGTACAGTTGGGCATTCCGGCTAATAGAATTTACA
>DASVSM010000316.1:0-2843 GCA_036388115.1 Flavisolibacter sp. | reverse complement strand
AAGGGCAGAATTATTGCAGAGCAAAGAGGTAGCGAAGGCTTCGGTTACGACCCTATTTTTGTACCGGACGGTGCAGAGAAAACCTTTGCGGAAATGAGCCGGGAAGAAAAGGCGCAGTATAGTCACCGGAGGAAAGCAGTAGACAAACTGGTTTCATATTTGAATAAATCAGGACAAAACCAATAAATATTGAGCGGCATAAGCAACCAATCGATTAGTGACAGCGACTTAATTGAGGGATGCATCAGGGGTGACCGGAGAATGCAGCGAGAGCTGTACAATCGTTTTGCTCCCAAGATGTATGGTGTTTGCTTGCGCTATGCCACCAATGCCGAAGAGGCTGAGGACATTTTGCAGGAAGGATTTATAAAAGTGTTTAAAAAGATCGAGTCGTTCAGAAGCGAAGGATCTTTTGAAGGATGGATACGGCGGATTTTTGTAAACACGGCTATTGAGTACTATCGAAAGAAAACGTACCTGCAACCAATAACTGAGCATGAAGAGAATACGGTAGAAGGCAAATATCTTTCAGTGCTGGACAATTTGGCGGAGAAGGACATCATCAAACTGGTTCAGCAACTGTCGCCGGGATACCGTACGGTTTTTAACATGTATGTAGTAGAAGGCTACACGCATAAGCAAATTGCAGATCAGTTAGGCATCAGCGAAGGCACCAGCAAATCTCAGTTATCCCGTGCAAAACAAATTTTGCAGGAATTGGTGAAGACACACATCGAGAAACGAAAAGAAATGCCTTAACAATGAGCAGCGATCTTCAAAATAAATTGTTCCATTTTGAAGCCGATCCTCCCAAAGAGGTTTGGAACAAGATTACTGGTGCGTTGGATGCTGATGCGGAAGAAACGTTTCCTCAACGCCTTTTTACTTACGAAGAACAACCTCCCGCAAACACCTGGAACAATATTGAAGCTTCGCTGGAAGAAACGGAACCGGCTATCAAAGTCGTTCCGATCACAAAATTTAAAAAGCCGCTTCGATATGTTGCTGCGGCAGCCAGTATAATCGGGATCATTTTTCTTGCCACAACAATTGCCAACAAAAAAACAGGTGCCGGTGCGGCAATTGGTGGCGCCGAAACAACCGTCACACCTCCTGCACAATCTTCTGTTCTGCCAATGGATAAGCCGAAGCTTGTAGAAGATTCCACTGCAAACGAACACACCTCAAAACAACAGTTAGCTGACGAGTCAATCGCCAAAAATAATCTACCTAAAAAAAGGGCGCTGACCTTCATCAGGCCGCAAGGTATGTTCCGCTCATTTGCTTTCAGCAACCAGTCGCTTCCACAAAAAGCAAATAAAGAAGAACTGCTTAATTATTCTGAGCTGGATAGTTATATGGTGTACAGTGATGGTGATGGAAATGCCATGAAGCTGCCAAAGAAATTATTCAGCCTTGTCCATTGCCAGGATGGTGATTATACTTGTAAAGAACGCATCAAACAACTGCAACAAAAGATGGCATCTGGCGCCACTACCACGGACTTTGCCGGCATCATTGAAATCCTTCGCCAATTGCAGTAAATGCAGTAATCTTGGCCATGGCAAGAATCAAGGTTTCTCTTCCCTCACGGTTTTCTTTTTCTACGCATATTCCTATTCGAATTACCGACATCAATTATGGAAACCACGTAGGCAATGATTCGATTCTTTCCATCCTTCATGAAGCAAGAATGCAGTATCTGCAGAATATTGGTTATACAGAATTAGCGTTTGCGGGTATTGGATTAATCATGAGCGATGTTGCCATTGAATTTAAATCGGAAGCTTTTTATGGAGAGAGATTAAAGGCCTATGTGACAGTAGGAGAGATCAGTAAAGTTGGTTTTGAACTTTATTATAAACTGGTGAAAGGTGAAGAGGAAACACTTGTTGCGGTAGCAAAAACAGGAATGATTTGTTTTGATTATCAACGCAAAAAAGTTGTTGCCGTTCCACAGGAAGCTGTTGAAAAATTGTCTGGACTATGATTTGGCATTTCGGGAATATGGAGGGGATAATGGCCTTATTCAATGTGAGACTAGCTCAATAATGAACGACTCCTTTATTTCCTGGAAATCCATTTCATCTTATAAATCATGGTTCATCGACCATATCCTCCACGATTCCTCCGCCTGCTCAATCAGCATCTGATGTCCGTTGCAGATTTGCGCACCTTGCTTCTCCCCCTCTGCTAAAAACTTTGTTTTTTCAGGGTTGTAAATAAGATCAAACAGAAGATGCTTTGCGGTAATAAATTGATAAGGCATGGGTGGATCAGCATCGACATTCGGGTACATGCCCAACGGTGTGGTATTGATAATAAGATGATGGGTTGACAATATATCTTCGCCAATATCATCATAACCATATTGGCCTTCTTCTTTTCGCCGGCTTACCAATCGGTATGAAATATTCATCTCTTCCAAAACATAACGAACGGCTTTGGATGCGCCACCTGTTCCCAATATCAATGCCTTCTTCTGATGGGGTTTTAGCAGTGGCGCTAATGAGTTGCGAAAGCCGATGACATCCGTATTGTATCCAAGCAGTTCTTCTCCCTCAACTCTAATGCAATTGCAGGCGCCGATGGCTTCTACAATTGCATTCTTTTTTGTGAGGTATTGAACAACTTCTTCTTTATAGGGAATCGTAATATTTAATCCTTTAATACCAGGATTTGCGGTAAACAGCAGTGGAAATTCGTCAATTGTTTTCAGCTCAAAATTGTCGTACACACAATCAGTTATTCCTTCTTCTTCAAACTTTTTAGTGAAGTAAGTTTTTGAGAAAGAATGTTTGAGCGTACGGCCAATCAAGCCATAACGATTCATCAGGCTGTTT
>DASVSM010000315.1:0-6862 GCA_036388115.1 Flavisolibacter sp. | reverse complement strand
ATCCCGGTGCGTACGGGTAAAATTAAACTCACGGTTTCTGTCGCCTGCTTTTATTATTTTGGAAAAATGAATGCTCATCGTAGGATAATTGCTATAAAAATCGAATATTTTTCAGTCAGCAATAATCGGTTAAAATCCGGTAGGAACAATGTTAATTCCCTCTATTGTGGAAAGTATTTTTACTCCTGTTTTGAGCAGGCCGGTTACTACGGGAGCTTTGCTTTTGCCGGCCCTTGCCAGTAGCAGCTTCCGAGGGATTTTCTTCCGAAAAAGGCTTCTCAAATGGATGCGCTTCAGCTGGAATTTTGGCCCCAATCAGCTTGTTGATATCTTTTAGATAAGCTCTTTCTTCGCTGTCGCAAAAAGAAAGGGCAATGCCTGAGTTTCCTGCGCGACCTGTACGTCCAATACGGTGCACATAGGTTTCAGGAACGTTCGGCAAATCATAGTTGATCACATGCGTCAGGTCATCTACATCAATTCCACGGGCAGCAATATCCGTTGCCACCAGCACTTTCAATTTTCCGTTCTTGAAATTGATCAGTGCATTCTGACGGGCTGTTTGCGCCTTGTCGCCATGAATCGCATCGGCCCTTATTTCTGCTTTCTTCAATGCCTTGGCCACTCTGTCGGCACCATGCTTTGTACGGGCAAAAACCAGTGTTCGCTTGATATCTTTTTCTTTGATGATGTGCTCAAGCAAAGACTGCTTATCATTTTTATTAACGAAGTACACGGCCTGTTCTACTGTCTCTGCGGTAGAGGAAACAGGTGTGACTTCAACCTTTACGGGCTGCTTCAGCAAGCTGCCAGCTAACTGTGCAATTTGCGGTGGCATGGTAGCCGAGAAAAACAGTGTCTGCTTTTCTGCCGGTAATTCGCGAATGACTTTTTTTACATCGTTGATGAAACCCATATCAAGCATACGGTCAGCTTCGTCCAGCACAAAAACTTCCAGATGGTCCAGGTGTACATAACCCTGGTTCATCAGGTCGAGCAGGCGGCCCGGGGTAGCCACTAAAATATCGATCCCGTTTCGCAAGGCAATGGTTTGTGCATGCTGAGACACACCACCAAAAATCACTTCCTGGGTTAAGCCAGTGTGTTTTCCGTAGGCTTCAAAGCTTTCGTGTATTTGCAGAGCTAGTTCACGTGTAGGCGTTAATACCAAGGTGCGAATGTGCTTATAGCCTTTGCTATTTCGCTGGTCCTGACTTAAAATTTGCAGTATCGGCAACGCAAAAGCAGCTGTTTTACCGGTGCCTGTTTGGGCACAGCCCAAAAGGTCGCGGCCATCCAAAACCACCGGAATGGCTTCTGCCTGGATAGGGGTAGGAATTGTATATCCTTGTGTTTTCAACGCCTTTAATAGCTGCGCTGACAAACCTAATTGTTCAAATAACATTTGTTGATTTTTTTTCGATAAATAAAAACCGGCAGATCTTGAAAAAACGTACTGTCGGGTAATGGCTCATTTCTTATGACTTGATGAGCTTACGGAATGGTTGAAGATTATCTAGTCTGCTAAGAGAGAGGTATGTAACAGTGGTGAAGATAAGCCGAAATGCTGACAATCTCTCCACGTAAAAGAGGCATGTACCTTATTTAACGATTTCGTCATTCCTGTTAAGCTTGCCTCAGCAATCCTATGTCGAATTGTTTCAGAATTGAAACAACACATCGGACTTGGCGCAGGTTTGGTAAAAGAAATTATTAAGGGTCTGGAATCTTGTTTTTCTTACTATTGCGGTATAAAAGATAATGCGAAGGAGGTAATTATGAATTTTGGAAACTGGGTTATCCTGGAAGAGAGCATCGAATGGAAAGGTGAAGATGAGCTCAATTTTTTTGTGATCCCCAAGGACGATCTCACAGCGATCCGTTACGATAAACGGGGTAGTTTTTTCTATAACTGGATCTTGGTGGCAACAGAAGAAGAGTGGCTCACACAGGACGATCTTTACGATCTCAATTTTGCCTTTGTTTATGCGGCCGCACTATGGGGTCATGAGTTTAGCTACGAAACATTTGATGCAACACTCGAAGAACAGTATGACCAGTTTGAAGAAGAAGAGGACGAGGACTGGGGTTAGGCAGAGACAAAGGTTAAGGAAGGGAACTTACATACAGAAGAAGCCTTGCAGTGTTGCAAGGCTTCTTTGTATGTATTGAAATATGTTTTATGGGAAGATGCCCAGCTCCGCGTAAGAGGTACCTACTTTGTTAATAGCAACAACGTAAGCCGCCGTACGCATGTCAGGGATCTGCGGATTGCGTTTCCACTCGTCCATGATCTCCCTTGTGGCAGTCACCATGGTTTCTTCTAAACCACTATGCACGAGATCAACTTCTTCAGGCCCATGAAGGATGAACTGGCGTTCTCGATTGCTCACCTGCTTGTTGGTCAATTCCTCAATCTGTCCAAGAATATGTGTATTCAGGTTTTCGGTAAAGCGCTTCTCCATACGGCCGTAACGAACGTGACTCAGGTTCTTCAGCCACTCGAAATAAGAAACGGTTACGCCACCCGCATTTAGGTACATATCCGGTACCACCAGCGTTCCTTTTTGTACAAAAGCTTCATCGGCTTCCGGCGTTAACGGACCATTTGCACCTTCACCAATAATTTTTGCTTTTACGTTTGGCGCATTGTTTTTGTTGATGACATTTTCCAGTGCAGCAGGGATCAGAATGTCGCAGTCGTATTCCAATGCATCAGTGTTCTTGGCAAAGTTCTGTGCACCTGCAAAGTTGATGATGGACCCGGATGTTTTGCGATGTTCAAATACTGCATCCACATCAAGGCCTGCATCGTTCCAGATAGCGCCTTCATATTCGGCCAGCGCAATGATTTTTGCGCCCGCTTGCTGAAAGTACTTGGCGGCATGATAACCTACATTGCCTAACCCTTGCACAATCACACGTTTACCTTCGATCCCTACAGGCAAGCCTAATTTCTCCATCACATCCGGCATGCTGCACACTTCGCGAATACCGAAGAAGATGCCCAAGCCAGTGGCCTCTCTTCTGCCCCGAACACCACCTTGTGTGACGGGCTTACCGGTAACACAACCGGCCGCATCAATCTCGCCGGGACGAAGGCTTTGGTACGTATCTACGATCCACGCCATTTCTCTTTCACCGGTTCCATAGTCAGGAGCCGGAACATCGGTGCCGGGACCAATAAAATTTTTCTTTACCAGTTCTGCCGTATAACGGCGGGTAATTTTTTCCAATTCGTAAACCGAGTATTTGCGGGGATTAATTTTGAGACCACCCTTTCCGCCACCAAACGGAACATTTACAATGGCGCATTTATAGGTCATCAGGGCTGCCAGCGCCATCACTTCATCCTGGTTCACTTCAGCAGCAAAGCGGATACCACCCTTACAAGGCGCTTTATGATGTGAGTGCTGAACGCGGTAGGCTTCAATTACCTCAATGCGTCCATCGTCCATGCGCACCGGGAACTTCATCTGGTAAACGGAATTGCAAGCTTTTATCTGTTCCAGTACTCCCGGATCCCATTTTGTAAACTTCGCTGCTTTGTCAAAGCTTTTTTCAACCGAGCCAAAGAAACTATATTCTGCGTGAGCTGACATAAGGGTTTGTTTTAAGAGTTATAGTGATTTTTTTCAAGTTTCGTTAGTTTTCGGTCGAGCCGAATTAAGTAGAGTATAATGCCCGCAAAGATGGTAACAATAACGGCGACGACCACGTAAATTTTTCCATTGCTACGCATCTCATCCGCCATCCGAACATCGGGACCTTGTGCCAATAGGCACAAGTGCAGGAGTAAAAAGGAAAAGAGAAAGATTATTTTTCTGGCCATTGTTCAATCATCAAGTTTTTTTCTTTCAATAAACGCATCCGTACTTTCAGGCTGGTGATCCAGACGCCAAGTAAAGACCAACCAATAATAGCAGGATAAAATACGTAACGCATCTGCGGAGCAAGTGCTTTAAAATCAAGAGCAGGGTTAGATGTTTGTTCGCCTCCCGGACCTTCGCCACCCGGATGCAGGCTTGGCAAGAGGCGGGGAATGATCCAGATAGCCGGAAATAAAAAGGCAAAGGCAAAGATGTTGTACACAGCGCCGATTCTTGCTTTTTTATCCAGATCGTTAATAGAATCACGCAATACCAGGTACGCAAAATAAATAAGCAGCGCAATAGCAGCCCCAATTAGTTTGGGTTCCTTGGCAATTTGCGAAAACGATTCGTAGGCCGGGCGGTTTGGATCCACCCAGGTGTACGACATCCAGATGGTTCCGGTGGCGTAGCCTAGTACGCCGAAAACGATTCCGGTAACCGCAAACTCACGTGACTTTATATCGTATCGCAGGTCGTTTGTACGCAGGTATTTAACCGCCTGCACAACAGACGCTGTAAACAGGACCATCATAGCAAACCACATGCACACATGAAAATAAAGATTTCGGATCGTTTCTTCGAGGTTGGGAACACGGGGCACATTATTCCATAAGATACCTGCCGCTAAGGTGTAAACCAGTAAGATAACGCAGAGTATTTTCCACCACCATTTGTTCATTCGACGGGTGTTTGTTGGCAAGGCAATCGTTTAATCGGGGGCAAAAATAAGGGAAGGCAAAGAATATCGAACAGATGAACAAGGAATAAAGAAATGAAGAAGGCCTTGCTTTTCCTCTTTCCTTTCAATAACTGCAATGGCAGGAAAGATGCGATTATTGTTTTTCATGCAACATTGTAGTCCGGGATGCTGTTGTCTCCTAGTCTTTCCACAAAAAAGGGAACAGAATAACCGCCAGTAAAATGACTAACCCATTGGACGCTGCCAGCATGAAAATATTTATGAGTGGAACAACAGAAGAAGCCTTGAAAACTGTTGACGAAACCTTCATCAGCAACAGCAACTGTGGAATAATGATGGGGAAACCTAAGATTGCCATGATAGCCGCATTCTGTTGTGCCTTGGCTGCTATAGCAGCCAGAAAAGTAAATACCAGACTCAAACTCCAGCCACCCAAAAACACGATGCCTATAAAAGCACTTGTTTTTTGCACAGGGTAGGTAAGAAACAGGGAGAAAAGCAGCATGCTGAGTAAACTCATCACCAGCATCAGCAATGAATTAAACAGCAGCTTTGCCAACACAAACTGTTGCGGTGAAACAATGGATTGGTAATACAACATCCTGTTGCGGCTTTCCTGCAGAAAACTTTTTGCTACTGCGTTAATACTGATAAATAACTGTATGATCCAGAACAGCCCGATCCAGGTTTGTTTATCAGGGCTTTCAATGGCCATGTACAGTACAAAGATGGTTGCCCCAACATACAGAAGCACGCCATAAAAAGCATACTGCTGCCGTATTTCAAGCAGTAGATCTTTTTTAAATAAGGTAAGGACTTGTTTCAAGGGTGTCAAAAGTTAACAACTGAAAAATTAGGAATAGCGGTAAATTCCCTGTCATTAGAAATCAATATTGCATTCATTGCTAAGGCGGTTGCAGCAATAACTGAGTCAGGTAACTTTAGCCTAGTTTGCTTGCGGATATTAGCCACCTGTTCAAGTTCTTGGAACCTATTTTCAATTGAAATGACGTCAATACGTTGGGTTAACGAATAAAGCAGGCTTCTGTCATTTGCGGAGAGATCAGGAAAGGAAAGGAATTCAATAATGCAAACAACGGAGGTCCCAATCCACGTTGCCGAATACAATATGTTTTCAATCTGCCTATTACCATTTAACAAGGCAATAATTGCGTTCGTATCCAGAAAGTAGTTAGTCCCACTCATTTCTAAGTTTTCTTTGCTCTGCAACGGCATCGCCTTTCCATTCTAATTTTCCGAACAGATCGGAAAAATCATATTTCTTCTGTGGTTGTTCTTTTGGTTCATCCAATGGCCTGACAATGACTTCCACTCTGCGATCTTTATATTCATCAGGTATATCCACCATCAAAGGAATGGACGCTTTCTCTATGATTTGCCTTATTGCTTCCATCGGCCTAAATTAGTTAATCTTATTCAATAGCGCCATCCAGCGTAAAGCAGATACGGCAGCGGGGCTCGTAAGCATTTTTTGCTCCCAGCATAATTTGCTCCTCATTTGGAATGATGCGATAAGAATAATTGGCGATGTTGCCACACTTCATACAAATCGCATGAAGTTTAGTTACATAATCGGCCTTTGCCATCAGGAAAGGCATCTGGCCGAATGGTTTTGCCAGAAAGTCCATGTCCAGGCCGGCTACAATCACCCGTATACCTCTTAAGGCAAGCTCATCACAAACGTTCGCGATCTCATCATCAAAAAATTGCGCTTCGTCAATTCCTACTACGTCAACGCCTTGCGCCAGCAGTAAAATCGTTTGCGAATTATCGATGGGAGTGGAATGGATAGCGTTCTCATCGTGTGATACAATCTTGATCTCATCGTAACGCACATCAATGGCGGGCTTAAAAATTTCCACTTTCAGGTTGGCAATTTTGGCTCTCTTCAGGCGGCGGATCAATTCTTCTGTTTTACCGGAGAACATAGAGCCGCAAATGACTTCTATCCATCCACGTTTTTCTCCGCTTAGCAGTGGTTCTATAAACATCTATCGAAAAAATTAAAGCTTGTCGGTCTAAATTGGCGAAGTGTTAATAATTTTAAGCACTTTATTTCGTTCACCTTTATATCCTATTTCAAAAAAACGAAAGTACCATAATCATGGAAAGAATCTATACGTTGATCGATAAATTGTATCAACAAAAAGGCCAGGCAGCTTCTCCTGCTCATTTGTTATTTACGGTGCAATTGTTACAGCAGGAACTTTCGCAACTTCAAAATAGGAATGGTTCTATCAGTACAAAAAAAGTAGCCGTTACACTGCCG